>NZ_JBHXKA010000029.1:0-74203 GCF_042722885.1 Streptomyces sp. NPDC058401 | reverse complement strand
GGTCTGCGTTACTCCCTTACAGACGGCGCATCGCGAGGCACGTGTCACCAGGATGGAGGTGTCCGACTGTGAAGAACCTGCTCGAGATCGTCGTCGACAAGTCGTTCGCGGCCCACCGCGTCAGCTGAAGTCCCTGACGCACCACGCGTCCGAGGACGCACACCCGCCGGGACCGGCCCCCTGCCGGTCCCGGCGGGAAGCCCGCGCACGGCACCCCAGCACCGAAGAAGAGGAAGGAGTGCGCGCATGCCCCCGCACACGTACGTGCCGACAACCGTGCCGGCCACCGCGCCAACCGCGCCGCCAACCGTGCCGGCACCCGGTACGACACCCCGCGCCCGGGACTGGCCGCGGCTGACCACCGTGCCGGAGAAGATCCACTACTACACCGACGACCTCGCCTTCCGCGAGGGCTGGGCGACCGCCCGCAGGGCTCTCGGCGACTTGTGGGCAACGGCCCTCCAGCGGACCGCACTGCTCACCCTGCGGCCCGACGGCATCGCGCACGAAGCCCTCGACGGCACGCTGGCCTACCTCGCCGGCCACGGGTTCGAGGTGATTGCCGCGCACCCCGTGCGCTACGGGGCGAACCGGGCCCGCGAACTGTGGCGCTACCAGTGGAACGCGGCCACCGCCGACCGCCTCGCGGTGACCCGCGAAGTACTGGAGGCGGGCGACGGACTGCTGCTCGTGTGCTTCGCCGCCGGACCTCTGACCACGCCCGCGAGCTCGCTGTGCGCCCGGACCAAGGGCTCCGCCCTGCCGGAAGCGCGCCGGCCCGGCGACCTGCGGACCCTCCTGGGCGCTCCCAACCGCGTGCTCACCCTGGTGCATGCCGCCGACGAACCCGCCGACGTGCTGCGCGAGCTGCCCGTGGTCCTGTCCCGCACGGACCAGGCCGCGACCTGGCGGGCCGTCCGCGAAGCCGAGGACGCCCGGCGCGCCGGCCGGCCGCCGCGGACCGTGCTTCCCGTACCGCCCCCGTCCAGGGGGCCGCTGCCCGAGCTGCCCGCCGCCGTACGCACCCTGCTCCGGCACACCGCGGAGCACCCCCACTCCGCGGCCCGACGGCTGGGCGCCCTGCTGGACGCGCTGGTCCGCGCCCCCCACGACGCCCCGCAGCACTGGCGGGAGCACGGCTTCGACTGGGAGCTCTGGGCCACCGCGCTCGACTCCTGCGGAGCCGACCACCGGAGCTGGGAGTCCCTGGTGGTGGCGAGCCACGCCGTGGTGTCCAACCTCGCGGCGGACTCCCTCATCCGGGGAGCCGGCCGGAGCCGTTGGCTGAACGGGGAAGGAGACTTCGTTGCCGTCTGAACCGAGCGGCGCCCGCGCCGTACTCCTCTCCGACCCCCCGCGCCCGGCCCTCGTTCCCGACGCCGGATCGCTCGAACGGAGCGTCCACGCCGCGGCCTCGGCCGACCGGCTGAGACTGCCCCTCAACGCCAACGAGAACGGCCTGACCGCCCGTACCGCACGGGTCCTGGCCACTCCGCTGGGCCAGCGGTACCTGATGGACGTCGAACGCGAGGTCTGCGTCTTCGGGCGCAACGCCGCCTTCGCCGGGATGCCCGCGGTGAGCGGCCCCGTGAAGGCCGGACGCGAGGCGCTGCGGCGGATGCTGGGCGCGGACCGGGTCACGCTGGACTGCCTGTCCGGCGTGCACGCCATGACCAGCGTGGTGCTCGCCGCCACCCGGCCCGGAGACACCGTGATGACGGTCCCCTCCGATCAGGGGGGCCACCACTCGACGGCGCCGATCCTGGCCAGTGCCGGACGCCGCCACGCTTTCACCCGCTACGACCGGGCGGCCGGCGCCTTCGACGTGGCCGGTACCGCCCGGGCCGCCGCGCAGGAGGGCGTCACGGCGCTGTACCTGGACACCTCGGTGCTGGTGGAACCGGTTCCGGTACGGGCGCTGCGGGCCGCGCTCCCGCCGCACGTCACCATCGTGGTGGACGCCAGCCACCTGCTCGGTCTCGTCCTCGGGGGAGCCTGCCCCAACCCCCTGGACGAGGGCGCCGACATCCTGTGCGGCAGCACCCACAAGACGTTCCCCGGACCGCAGAAGGGCATCGTCGCGGTGCGGGACGGCCGGCGGTTCGGTGCCGCCATGGACCTGATCGAGGGCTCCCTGGTGTCGTCCGTGCACACCGCGTCGACGCTGGCCCTCGCCATCGCCCTGGTGGAGTTCGAGGAGTACGGGGCCGAGTACGCGCACCGGACCGTCGCCAACGCCCAGGCGCTCGGCCGTGCGCTGACCGCCCGGGGGCTGACCGTGCGCACCACCGCGGAGGGCCGGTTCTCGCGCACGCACCAGGTGCACTGCCGCATCGAGGACGACCGCGCCACCGCCTTGCACCGGTGCCTGGCCAACGGCATCACCACCAGTGTGAGCGGCGCCCTCGGCGACCACCGCTTCCTGCGCCTCGGCGTGCAGGAAGTCACCCTGCGCGGGATGCGCGAGGACGCCATGGAAGACCTTGCCCGACTGATACGTACCGCCCTGGACGGCGGCGACTGCCGCGCGGACGTCGAACGGACCGTGCGGCGGTTCCCGGCAGCGACTTACGGAGCATCATGAGCACCACCGTGACCCTGGGCGGTACCGACACCCTTGGCACCGCCGCATACGGAGCGTTCCGCTCCTACCTCGACTCCACGTACGGCACCAAGGCCGAGCGGACCGTAGCCGGGCTCTCGGTGGGATATCCCACGGCCCGCGCGCTGGACCTGCCGCACGCGGCGCTCGCCACCCTCGCCCCGTTCCGGGACGGCCGGGCCGTCCCGCGGCCCGGCTACGGCTGGGAGCAGGGGTCGGCCGAACTCCGCGCCGACCTGCTGGAACTGGAGAACCTGCGCACGGGGTTCGGCTACCGGCCCGAGAACATCGCGGTCTGCGCGGGCGCCACCTACGCGGTGAACCGGGTGGTGGAGCACGTCTTCGAGACCACCGGACCCGGTCACGTACTGGCGATCGCACCGACCTTCTACCGGATGCTGGGCCGTCTCATAGAACGCGGCGAGCTGCGTTCGGTCATCGGCGCCCCCGCGGACGGCTACGTACCCGATCCGGCGCGGATCGAGGCCGCGCTCACCGCGGAGACCCGGGCGCTGTTCCTGGTCAACCCCTCCAACCCGTTCTTCCAGTACTACGGGGACGACTGGCTGACCGAGGTGGTGGCGCTCGCGGGCCGGCACGGCCTGCCGGTGGTGGTCGACGAATCCGGCGACGTCTTCCCGGGCGACGGCCGCTACCACCGCAACCCGCCCGCGCTCGGCGCCGACCACGTCATCCGGATCGTCACCGCCTCCAAGCGGTACCTGATGGCGGAGTACCGGCTGGGCTACGTCCTCGCGTCGGCCCGCGTCATGGGCACCAAACTCCACGGCCTGGTGCGGACCCTGGGCGACGACATGGGCAACCCGCCGCTGGCCGGGAACACCCTGTGGTCCCACCTGGTGCGGCACGAGGCGCTGCACGACAGGGGCGGGTCCTGCCCGGACCCCGGGTGCGACGAGGCCGAGGTGTGGCGGCGCAACCGGAGCTGGCTGGCCGACCGGGCGGCCCAGGTCGCCGAGTTCTGCGCCCGCAACGCGGATCTGGTCGACCGGATTCCCGCGGACTGCAACTACAACACCACGGTCAAGCTGCACGCCCCCGGATTCGACACCGACCTCGCCCTGCAGGAAGAGCTGCTGCAAGGCCACGGCGTCGCCCTGTGCCCCGGCTCGGGTTTCGGGCTGCCCGCCGCATCCCTGCACTTCCGTATCACCCACGCCATCGACGAGGGCGAACTGACCACCGGACTCCGCGGGCTGGAGTCCTTCTTGCGAAAGGAACGCACGTCGTGACCAGTGAGCTGCTTCAGCTGCACACCCAGGTCAGCACCGAGCTGCAGACCCCGTTCGGAGGCTTCACCGTCTCGGTGCCACCGGGGGAGCCCGGACTGTCGGACCGGACGTGCGTGGCCCTGCACCGCGGGCCCCTGGACCTGCCGGGCACCCTGGTACGGATCCACTCCGCCTGCCTGTTCAGCGAGACCTTCGCCTCGATGGACTGCGACTGCGCCGACCAGCTGCGCAGCTCGATGGAGCTGATCGCCCGCGAGGGGCGCGGCGTGATCGTCTACCAGTACCAGGAGGGCCGGGGCCAGGGCCTGGAGGCGAAGATCCGAGGCATGGCGGTGATGGACCGGGAGAACCTGACCACCGCCGGTGCGTACGCCTCCCTCGGGCTGGCCGCGGACGTACGGGGCTACGAGGCCCCCCTGGCCCTGCTCGACGTGCTCGGCCTGCACCGCACGATCCGGGTGATGACCCGCAACCCGCGCAAGCTGGCCGCGCTCTCCGGCGCCGGGTACGAGGTGCGCGAGGTGGTCCCGCTGGACTACCCGATGACCCCGCGCGTGCGTGCGTACGTCGCGTCCAAGCAGACCGAGCTGGGCCACCTTTCCGATCTCCCCGAGAACTGATTCACCCCAGACCTGAATCCCCCCAGAGGTGGTCACCCCAGACCTGATCACCTCTCACCTCTCACCCGAGCACCCCCCCCCAGAACCGATCACCCGGGACCGCACCCGTCACTGCCGCGGCCCGACCCGTCCGAGGAGGACCACATCCCATGCGCGTGTCCCACCAGATAGCCGAAATCCTGCGCGACTCCGGTTTCGCCCGTGTCTTCGGCGTGCCCGGCCGCGAGGCCAGTGCCATCGACTTCCTGCTCGACGGCGACGCCGGCGTCGACCCCGCCGGCGCCCCGGCCCCCGGCGACGGCGCCGGGCGACTGCCCGACGGTTCCGCCGGCCTGCCGTTCGTCCTCACCCGCCACGAGTACACCGCGGCCGGCATGGCGATCGGCGCCTCCCGGGCCACCGGCGAAGCCCAGGCGTGCTGGGTGACACTGGGCCCCGGCGTCACCCACATCATGTCCGGCTGCGCCACCGCCATGCTCGACCGCAACCCGGTGCTGATCCTGGGTGCCCAGATCGAGACCGGAGCCATCCGGCACAACGAGGCGCACCAGTGCCTGGACAACGTGGCCCTCATGCGGCCGATCACCAAGTACGCGGCAGAGGTGCACGATCCGGCGGACGTGCCCCGCGTGCTCGCCGAGGCGATCGCCGCGACCCGCACCGGCCGTCCGGGCCCGGCCTTCGTCAGCCTCCCCATCGACGTGCTCGAAAGCGAGGCGGTGGCGGCCCTGACCGCCCCGGTCGTCCCGGCCCCGCCGGCCCCCTCCTGGGGTGCGGCGGAGGTCAGCCACTGGGCGGACGCCCTGCGCTCGGCCCGCACCCCGTTGATCGTCGCCGGTGACGGCGTCGTCAAGACCGGCCTCGCACCGCAACTGGCCGCCTTCGCCCGGAAGTTCGAGATCCCGGTCGCCGCCACCTACACCGCGCACGGCGTCGTCCCCGTCGACTCCGAACTGTACGGCGGTGTCATCAGCTCCTACGCGGACGTGCTGTTCGAGATGAAGTACCTCGACGCGATGTTCGCCGACACCGACCTCATCCTCCTGGCCGGCTACGACTCCATGGAGCACTACCCCAACACCTGGCGCGGCCGCGGTGGCACGAAGCGGGTGCTGGCGCTGTCCGAGTGGGAGCAGGACGACAGCGCGTTCGGGGCGGAATCCTCACTGGTCGGCGCCCCCGCCCTGTTCCTCGACCAGCTGGCGGAAGCGCTGGGCGACCACCGGCGGCCCGTCACCCACATGCCGGTGCCCGGCGGCAGCCTGGTGCCCGAGGACGGCAGCGGGCCGCTGCGCGGCCCGGAGATCCTCAGCGCCCTGTCCAAGGCGTTCGGCCGGTTCCGGCTCGCCGCGGACATCGGAATGAACCGCCACCTGAGCGGTGTCCACTTCACTCCCGGCGCCGCGGGCGACTACATCACCTCACCGGGCCTGTCCGGTTTCGGCATCGGCCTTCCCCTCGGCATGGGTGCGGCCCTGGCCGACCCCTCGACCCCCGTGGTGGTGCTCGCCGGAGACGGCGGCTTCCACTCCAACAGCGGAGACCTGGAGACGGCCGCCCGACTCGGCCTCAAGCTCGTGGTGATCGTCGCGGACAGCACGGGGAACGGACTGATCCAGCGCTACCAGGCACTCGGCAAGGACGTCAGCCGGCGGGCCGACCTCACCGCGAGCAACCCGGTGGACTTCGTCAAGCTCGCCGAGGCCAACGGGGTCCCGGCCGTACGGGCCGAGAGCTTCGACGCCCTGCTCGACGCGCTCACCGCGAGCGCCGCCACCCCCGGACCCCTGCTGGTGCACGCCCCGGTGAGCTACGGGGACCTCTTCATCAACGCGTACGAGAAGAAGGCCCCTGCCGCTGCCTCTACCCCTGCCCCTGCCCCTGCCTCTACCTCTGCCCCTGCCCCTGCCCCTGCCCCCGCCCACGCGGGCGCCGAGCCCGTCGCCCTGGCCTCGTAGCCCCCGTTCGAGACCAGCAGCAGGCAACGGAAGGACGGACCGGCGATGCGACCGGAACTCATTCCCGCGGCGGAAGCGGCCCGCCTCGGTGACCGGGAAACCCTCACCGAGCTGTTCGGCGGCAAGGCGGCGGACCTGGTGGAACTGCACCGGGACGCCGGGGGCGACAGCGAGACCCACGTGGTGCCGTTCCGCCTCGTGGCGGCCGGGCTCCTGCGGTCGGCGGCAGCACGCGGCACCCGCCGGTGGACCCATGCCGAGGTGCCGGCACTGGACGAGACGCCCGGCAGCGCGGGGAGCGGAGGGCGCTACGCCGAACTGCTCGCCGCACTGCCCGGCTTCGACGAGATCGCCGGACACGACACCGCACTGCGCCTGTCGCAGCGATGGCCCACGGGCCGGCCGGTCCTGCCCGGTGCGGACTCCAGCATCCTGGTGCGGGACTGGTCCACCTGGACCGCCCAGGTGGACGCCCTCGTAGGGGGCCTCTACAAGGCGTACACCACCCTGTGCCGCACCGGCGCACTGGCCGGCCGGGGATGGCGCGACGCGGGCCTGATCATCACGCCGCGCATGCCCGGCATCGTGACCAAGGGAACCGTCTACAGCCACGGCGACCGCTTCGCCGTGGAACTGGCCGAGGCCGCCGGAACACGGCCCTCCCACTACGCCACCAGCCCTGCGGCGCTGCACCGGACACCGTTCCTGCGGCCCGGGGAAGCGGCCCGGCTGCTGGAGGCGGTGAGGCGGCTGCGGCTCGACCCCGAAGCGGGCGTCACGGACCTGGAGTTCGTCATCTCCCGGACCGGGCTCATCACCTTCCTGCAACGCCGGCTCCTGCCGGCCCCGGCGGCGCCCTCCCGCGCGGAGGTGGCCGGTCCCGTACTGGACCTGCGCCGCCACGACCGGGCCACGGGGCTGCGCAAGCTCGCCGACGCCGGTGACCGGCTCGCCCACCACGTCGTCGTCCTTCCCCACCTGGACCCCGCCCGTGCGGATGCCTTCGCCCTCCTGGCCGGATGCGTCCGGGGCCACCACCCCGCGCCCGCCGCGCTGCTGTGCGCGGAGGACACCGGCCACGCCCGGTTCGGCATGCGCAGCCACCTCACCTGGACGGTCGAACACTTCCTGCCCGGCACGGCGGTCGCGCTGCTGCCCGCCGGAGACCCGGGCCCCTCGTCGCACGAGGCCCGGCTGGAGACCGGGACCCACGACTGGCCGAGGCGCTGGCGGCTCGCCCCGCCGGGCCCCACGGCCCACCGCGCACCCCACCTTCCCCACCTGACCCACGCGCCCCTGCGAAAGGACCACCCCCCGATGTCCCCGTACGACCCCGCCGCCGACCCGGACGGCCCGCGCCCGCTCGACGCCGCCACGGAGCTGCACCTGGCCAAGGACCACTACGACCGGCACGGCTTCGTCCACCTCCGCAACCTGCTCGACGCCGGCCTGGCGCCGCTGCTGCGCACCGAGTCCGACCGGCTGCACGGCGGCCCGCACGTCCACCCCGACAACGTCCGCACCCCATTCCGCAAGCAGTCCGGCGACGCCCCCGAACGCATGGACCCCGTCTGCGACATCTCTCCGCTCATCGACGGCGTCGCCCGCGACAAGCGGATCCTGGACCTGCTCACCGAGCTGTTCGAGGGCCGCCGTGCCTCGCTGTTCAAGGACAAGCTGATCTTCAAGATGCCCGGCACCAAGGGCTATACCGCGCACCAGGACGCCGCCTACTTCCCGGACGGCCACTCCGCCTCCGTCTCGGTCCAGATCGACGCCGCCGACCAGGACAACGGCCTCCTCAGCTTCTTCTCCGGCTACCACCGCACCCTGCTCACCCCGCCCGGCGAACTGCGCAACTGGACCGACGAGGAAGAGGCCGCCTGGCTGGATCCGGCCCGCGAGTACGCGCCCACCACGCTCCCCGGTGACGTCATCGTCTTCTCCGGACTCACCCCGCACCGCAGCGGCCGCAACGTCTCCGACCGCGCGCGCCGTTCGCTCTACCTCACCTACCTCGCCGGTGGAACCGAAGACCTGCGCACCGAGTACTACGAGGCGTACATCGGCCGCTTCGCCACCGACGGACGCTTCTTCCGGTGACCGCGGCAAGGAGCCGGCGCGAACACCCCGCGATCGAACTGCACGGCGTGGGCCGGATCTACGCCGAAGGCGGGCGCCGGCACACGGCCCTGGAAGACGTCTCCCTCACCGTCGCGCGCGGCGAAGTGGTCGGGCTCCTGGGCGAGAACGGGGCGGGCAAGACCACTCTGACCAAGATCCTCGCCACCTTGCTCCTGCCGACCACCGGCACCGCCCGCGTACTGGGGGCGGACGTGGTGCGGGATCCGACGGCCGTCCGTGCCGTGCAGTCCGTCGTCTTCGGCGGCGACCGCGGGCTCTACACACGTCTGTCGGGCCGGGAGAACCTGCGCTTCTTCGGCATGCTGGACGGACTCCCGCACCGGCAGCTCACCGCGCGCCTTGAACCGGCGCTCGCCGAGGTGGGCCTGGGCGAGGCCGCCGACCGCAAGGTCTCGACGTACTCCAAGGGCATGCGCCAACGGCTGCACATCGCCATCGGGATGATCTCCCGGCCGCAGGTCCTGCTGCTGGACGAACCCACCGTCGGGCTCGACCCCCTCGAAGCCGCCCGGCTGCGCAGCGCCGTCGGCGCCCTGCGCGCCGACGGGGTCACGGTCCTGCTCACCAGCCACCACCTCCTGGACATCGAGGAACTCGCGGACCGGGTCGTGCTGCTGGAGCAGGGACGCATCACCCGCGACATGTCCGTCTCCTCGTTCGCCGCCCTGCTCGGCTACGTGGCCACCGTCATCGTCCACGGCACCGGCCCCGCGCCCGCCACCGAAACCCTGGACACCGTGGACACCATCAGCCCGTTCACCCTGCACCGGTCGGCCGACCGGCCGGACGGCTGGCGCCTGGAACTGCGGCTCGCCCGCTGGTCACCCCAGGTCCTCAGCGCTCTGGGCCGGACCCTCTCCGACGCCACCCTCACCGGCATGGACGTCCAGCCCGCCAGGCTCGAGGACGCCTACCTCCACCACCACACCGTACGAGGCCCCCTGTGACCGCCCCGGCCTCCGTGCGCCCGCTGCGCGTACTGGCCACCGCGGCCCGCGCCCAGGTCCTCGCGGTGGCCGGCAACCCGGTGACCCTGCTGACCTCGATAGCCCAGCCCGTCGTGTTCTACGTCCTGGTCGCCGCCCGCCACCCCGCCGACTCCGGGGACCGTGCCGCCCTCCTCGTCGCGACCTTGCTCACCTCCCTCTGGGGCGCCACCCTGTGGACCGGCGGCGGCACCCTCCGCCGGGAGATCGCCGAGGGCACCCTCGCCCGCACCCTCACCAGCACCACCGATCCGCGCCTGGTCGTCCTCGGCAAATGCCTCGGCGGCACCCTGCTCATCCTGGCCGGGCTGCTCACCACCGGCACCGGGCTCGCCCTGGCCGACGGAATCACCGTCCCGGCCCGCGCCCTGCCCGCGCTGCTGCTCGGCTCCGCCCTGGTGGCGGTCTCCGGCATGGCCATGGGCTACGTACTGGCCAGCGTGTTCGTACTGACCCGGCACGCCGTGCACGTCACCGCCGCGCTCACCTATCCGGTGATGATCGTCAGCGGTCTGCTCATCCCGGTGAGCCTGCTGCCGGAACCACTGCCCTGGTTCTCCCTCGGCATCAGCCTCTACTGGGCCAACCGCTTCCTGGCAGCCGCCGCGGGCGGCGCCGACCCGCCGCTCTGGACGCTGGTCCCGCTGGTGCTGCTGACCGTCGTGTACCAGCTGGCCGGGCACCTCCTGTTCAGCCGGGTCGTCGAACGGGCCCGCGCGGACGGGACGGTGGACCGTGAATGAGCTGCTGCGCCGCTGTCTGGCGACGGTCCGCACCGGCGGACTGCTCTACTTCTCGGCCAACCCCGTACGCGTCCAGCTCGTCACCGACCTGCCGAGGATCCTGCTGCAGGCAGCCTTCCTGATCATGCTCGGCCGGATGGCAGGCGGACCGGGAGCCGCCGCCGACGCACTCGCCGGCGCCACCGCCTTCGCCATCAGCGCCCTGGTGGTCGTGGGACTGTGCGACGTGCCCATGGACGACGAATGGTCCGGCACCCAGCACCGGATCCAGACCGGCGTACTGCCCCCGGTCCTGGTCCACCTCTGCCGGGCCCTGCCCCACCCGATCGCCGGAATCGCGGCCGGCGCGGCGGTGCTGGCCGTGGACGGCCCGCTGCTCGGCCTGGGCGCGACCAGTACCGCGCTCCTGCCCGCCACGCCGCTCTACCTGCTGATGGCCGTCACCTCGACCGGGTTCGGACTGGCCGTCGCCGTCCTGGCCGTCGGCCGCCGCGCCGACGTGCTGTTCGGCAACCTGGCGGCCTACCTGGTGCTCGCTCTCTCCGGAGTGCTGGCGCCGCGCGGGGCGGGCGTGCCCTGGCTCGTCCCGGTGGCCGACGTCCTGCCCGTGAGCCACGGACTGCACGCGGTGCGGGCCCTGACCGAACACCGCCCCTGGGCGCTCCAGGCATGGCTGGAGGCAGCGGTCGGAATCGGCTGGCTGCTCGTGGCCGTGCTGCTGGCCCGCTGGCGGATGCGGGTGCTGCGCCGCCCCCGCCCCCGCGCCCGTCCCGGCCGTACGACCATTCACCCCCAGGAGGAGAAACCGTGCCCGACGAGATCGAACGCAAATACCTGATCTGCCCGGACGCCCCGCTGTACGTTCCCCCCGGCACACCGATCCTGCAGGGATACCTGGCGGTCGGCGCCGACCACCGCGAGGCCCGGCTGCGCAGACAGGGGTCCCGGCACACGCTGACGGCCAAGAGCGGATCGGGGCTGGTGCGCAAGGAGTGGGAGACCGAACTGACCCCCGAGCAGTTCGACGCACTGTGGCCCGCCACGGCGACGGCCCGGCTGAGCAAGCTGCGCCACACGGTCACCGTTCCCGGCGCTCGCGCGGTGCTCGACATATATAGGGGCCGGCACCACGGCCTGCGGGTGGCGGAGGTGGAGTTCGAGGACCTCGCCGCGGCAGAAGCCTTCCGCCCGCCGGTCTGGTTCGGCCAGGAGGTGACCGGCCGGCCCGAGCTGGCCAACCAGTACCTGGCCCTGGCATCGCCGACTCAGATCAGCGCCCTCGCCGGGCTCGGCTGACCCCCCGCCCGAGACGATGCAGGACCGGGCGCGGCGCCGTATATCGGATGTAGATCCCGACACAGGATGCTTGGTACACGCACAGAGCGGGTCGCCCGGTGACCCGCAGACCAACTGGGCGCCAGCACGATCAACGGGGGAACCCTCATGAACCGTCCCGCCCGCACCACCGCCCCGCGCACCGCGACGGCCCTGGTCCTCTCGGCCTTCGCCGCGGCCCTGGCCCTCGGCTCCACGGTCCTGCCGGCCGATCGCGCCGACGACACCTCCGGCCGCCACGTCGTGGCCGACTCGGCGGCCGGATACCACAAGACCGACGACCCGCTGGAGTGGAACAGCAAGGAGTGACGCGGCGTACGGCTCCGGCCCTCGACCCGCGGCCCCGGCCTCACCCACCGAGCCGGGCCGCGAGGGCCCCCGCCGCCGCGGCGTCCGGAAGCCCCAACCGCTCGAACACCGTGCGGGCTTCCCCGGCACGGCCGCGGGCGTCCGCCTCGTCGCCCAGGTCGGCGAGGACCTCGGCCATCGTCATCAGCGCCAGACCGCGGTCACGGTTGCCGGACGGATCCGCGCACAACGCCAGAGCGCGCTCGACCTGCTCCAGGGCCTCCCCGGGGCAGCCCGAGGTACGCAGCACATCGGCGATCCGGGCCCGTGCCTTCGCCTCCTGCCGGGGCATCGGCACCGTTGCGCACACCTCGAGACACGCCTGGAAACTGTCGAGCGCCGACTCGTACCGGCCCAGCCTGTGCAGGGCCAGCCCGCGCAGCGACAGCGCGTAGACGGTGCTGGCCGGATCGTCCACGCCCCTCAGCTTCGCCAGTGCCCAGTCGCACTCGGCCAGCGCCTCGGCGGCCCGTCCGTCATGGATGCGGGCGAGTGCGCCGTTGAGCACGATGGTGAGCTCTCCCGACCCCTGCCCCAGCTCACGGGCCAGGGCGAGGGCCTGGTCGTAGCAGGCGACCGCGTCCTGGTAGCGGTGCTGGAACTGGGCGGTCAGCCCGCTGTCGTTGAGTGTCTGGAACAGGATCACCCGGTCCCCGGCCCGCTGCGAGGCGGCAGCCGCAGCCGCCGTATGACGGGCGGCGTCGGCCAGCCGGACGTCCTGGAGCGCGGCATTGCCCTGGACGAAGTGGGCGCGGCCCGCCGTACGGTCGTCGCCGCACCGCTCCCCGGCCTCCGCCACCTCCCGGGCGGCTGCCGCGAGCACCCCGTACGGAACGTCCTTGCCGAACGGGCTGATGGAGACCAGGAGGTCGATGGCCGTCGACAGCAGTCCGTCGTCCGCCGCCTCCCCGCCCACCGCCAGACGCACCGTGTGGGCGATCGCCTCGGACTCGGCCGCAACCCACTGGCGCGCGGCCCCGAGGCCGGCGAAACCGGGTGCGGGCCCCATGGCCGGGCGCAGGATCCCATCGGCCGAGTCCCCCGGAACCATCAGGGCGAACGCCGCCCGGCCACACGACAGATAGTGGTCCAGCAGGGCCGCCAGTGCCGGCGGCACGAGCTCCGCCCCCGGCAGGTCCAGGGCGAAGGAACGCACCAGGGCGTGATAGCGGTACCGGCCCGGCGACGGCGATTCCAGCAGCGCCGCGTCGACCAGCGACTCCAGCGTGTCCTCCGCCCCCCACCGGTCCAGCCCCAGAGCGGTGGCCGCCGCGTCCAGGCCGAGTCCGTACCGGGCCAGGGGAGCCAGCACCCGGAACGCCCGCGCCTCGGCCGGTGACAACTGCTGGTGGCTGAGCGAGAACGCCGCCGCCACGGCCAGGCTGCCCGACCGCAGCTCACCGATGCGGCGGTGCTCGTCGGCCAGCCGTCCGGCCATGGTGGCCACCTTCCACGACGGCCTGGCGGCGAGTCTCGACGCGGCGATCCGCAGGGCCAGCGGCAGGTGGCCGCAGGCGGCCACCAGATCCGCGCACGCGTCGGGCTCGGCCTTCACGCGCTCGGGCCCGACGATCTGGCACAGCAGCGCTCCCGCCTCGGCATCGTCGAGGGTGTCGAGCGCGATGCGCAGCGTGGTGGGCAGACCGGCCGGCTGGGAACGCGAGGTGACCACCACGGCGCACTCCGCGGAGCCCGGGAGCAACGGCCGCAACTGCTCGTGATCACGTGCATCGTCCAGGAAGATCAACACCCTGCGCCCGTCGAGCACCGTGCGGAAGAGACCCGCCCGGCCGTCGGTGTCCATCGGCAGCATCTCGGCGGACACCCCGAGGGCCGTGAGCAGCGTACCGAGCACGGCGCCGGAATCAGCCGGTTCCCGTTCGCTGCCGCGCAGGTCGGCGTGGAGCTGCCCGTCCGGATAGAGGTCCTTCGTACGGTGCGCCGCCCGGAGCGCGAGGGCGGTCTTGCCCACGCCGCCCATCCCCGTGACGCACAGCACGGGCGGCGTGTCCCGGTCGGGCTCGGCCAGCGCGGCGCACATCCGGCCGAGTTCATCGCTGCGGCCGGTGAAGTCGGCGGTGTCCGGCGGCAGCCACTTGGGAACGTCCGGTACCGCCGCCACCCCCGCGGCGGCTCTCGCGGCAGGCACCGCGGCAGGCACCGCGGCGCGAACGGAGGCGGCCGGCGTGCGCAGCGCCCCGTCGGGGTCGCCGGCGAGGATCACCCGCTGCAGGGCCTGCAGCTCCGGGCCGGGGTCCACCCCGAGCTCCTCGGCGAGCACCTGCCGGGCCCTGCCGAAGACGTCCAGCGCGTCGGCCTGCCGCCCCGTGCGGTACAGGGCCTGCATCAGGAACCCGTACGACCGCTCGCGCAGTGGGTGCTCGCGGGTGAAGACGCGCAGGTCCGGTACGAGCGTGGTGTCCTCCCCGCACTTCAGGTCGCACTCGAAGCGCTCCTCCAGCAGGGCGAGGCGCAGCTCGGCCAGCCGGTCGCGCTGCTGCGCCGCGAACGGCCCGGGCACCCCGGCGAGCGGCTGGCCCCGCCACAGCCCGGCCGCCTCCGCCAGCAGGACGCGGCAGTCCTCGTACCTGCCCTCCGAGCGCGCCGCCGAGGCCCGGACGGCGAGCTCCTCCGCGATGTGCACGTCCACCTGTCCCGGTGCTGCGTCCAGCCGGTAGCCGTCGCGCATCGAGACCAGGATCCGGGGGGTCGCACGGTCCACTTCGAGGGTCTGGCGCAGCCGCCAGGCGTACGTGCGCAGATTGGCCAGAGCGGAGTCCGGGGCGTCGTCTCCCCAGATGGCCCCGATCAGCTCGTGCGCCGCCGCGCCGCGCCCCGAACGCAGGAGCAGCGCACACAGCAGGGCTTGCTGCTGAGGCGAATTGCCGCCGGTGGGATGGCCGTCGCGCTCGATCCGCACCTCACCGAGGAGGGTGAAATAGAGCTCTTCCACGACACCACCACATATTCCGTATCGCGAGCCGAGGACCCTGCACGGAAGGATTACGGATGCCATGGCGGGAGGTGGCGACTGCGCTGATCGAACTGAGTTACGTAGATTAACCGATCGGCGGACGAAGCCGGGCATCTCCGCCGGCCCCCCGCCGAGCAGGAGGCACTGCTCCCGCGGGCAAGGCCGGGGCCGTTGCCTAGCCTGCCCGGAGACCGACCGCCAGCGTCAGTTCAAGGACCCGGTGCGGCGAGGCGAGGTCCGGGAACAGCTCGCGCAGCTGCGACATCCGGTACCGGACCGTCTGGGGATGGACGAACAGCGCCGCCGCCACCTCGTCCCGCCGGCCCTGGTGCAGCAGCCACGCCCGCAACGTCTCCTCCAGCCGCCGTGCGGTCGCGACGGGCAGGGTCCGCAGCGGTGCGAGGGCTCGGGCACGCAGGTCTGCGAACGCGTCCGCGTCGGCGCTCAGCACCAGCTCGGGCAGGTGGTCCTCGGTGTCGCGAATATCGGCGGAGAGGGAGCGTGCGCGTACGGCTCGTGCGTACGAGGCGGACGCACGGGTCCACGGCCGGGCCGGTCCGACCACGGCGGTGCGGTCGGTCAGCTGCCGCAGGAGGTGTGATCGGTCGGCGTCGGGGACGAGCAGCACACCGGTGGCATCCGGCAGATCGTCGAGGACGAGGGTGCCCGGGTCGAGCGCGCGGTAGGCGGGCCGGGCCTGGGCGGCGGGCAGCAGGACCGCGGTCAGCGAAACCGGAGGCTGCCACCCGGCCCGTTGAACAGAGGCGAGCAGCACGTCCGGGCTCGCGCCGGCGAGGAGATCGCGTGCCAGGTGTTCCAGGTGGCGCTCGTGGTCCCGGCCCCGGGCGGCCAGCTCGTCGGCGTGGCCCGCGGCGCTCGCGGCGGAGAGCTCGTCGATGTAGGCGAAGGTCAGCTCGGCGAACTTGGCGACCTCGGCGGCGGGCAGACCTGCGGGTACGGCACCCGCTGCCAGGCATCGCCAGGCCACACGGGCGCCGACGCGGTAGGCGCTGAGCAGGGCGTCCATCGAACGGCCGTCGCGCACCTCGCCGCGGCCCAGCTCGTAAGCGGCGTCATCGCCGTCGCCGCCCGTCACGTTCCCGCTCGCGAGGTCCAGGTAGTGCCCCAGCGCGGTGCGGACGGATCGGCGGATCGTGGCGCCCATGCGGCCCGAAAGGGCGTTGGCGTAGGACGGGACCTCGTCGATGATCGCCTGGACGACCTCGTCGGCGGTGGTCTTCAGCGCGGCCCGAAGTACGGTGACCGTCGTCTCATCCAGGGCCAGCTCGGTGGCCCTCCGGAGTGCATGGCTCATATTTTTGTTCCTTGCGAACAATCCAGCTGGCCAGATTCACGTCTTACGGACAGGACTTTACGCTCTGAGGCACATCAAGCTGGAGCCATGACGAGTGCAGCCCTCCGCAGTAGGGCGTGGAAACTGCTGGAGATGGTCACGACGCCGCTGCTGCCGTCGGATTACCTCGACCTGGTCAGCC
The DNA here is from genome assembly GCF_042722885.1 of Streptomyces sp. NPDC058401. Classification (NCBI taxonomy): domain Bacteria; kingdom Bacillati; phylum Actinomycetota; class Actinomycetes; order Kitasatosporales; family Streptomycetaceae; genus Streptomyces; species Streptomyces sp. NPDC058401. Next base: position 57,743 of record NZ_JBHXKA010000029.1, on the reverse strand, counting down.
CGCTGCGCGCGGGCGCCGACCTGCGGGGGCGCATCGAGGCCGTGCACCCCGAGACGGGGGACGCCGCGACCATCGTGATCAGGCCGGGACGGGGCTGGCGCGGCCACACGGCCGGCCAGTACGTGCGGATCGGGGTCGACGTCGACGGGGTGCGCCTGTGGCGCGCCTACTCGGTCACCTCGCCGACCGACCGCCGGGACGGCCGCCTCACGATCACCGTGAAGGCGATCCCGGACGGAAAGGTCAGCAACCACCTGGTCCGCAGGGCGAAACCGGGCACGCTGATCCAGCTCGACCAGCCGGCCGGTGACTTCGTGCTGCCGCAGGCCAAGCCCGCCAAGGTGCTCTACCTGACGGCCGGCAGCGGCATCACGCCCGTGATGGGCATGCTGCGCGACGTCGAGCTCGACGACGCCGTCATGGTCCACTCCGCGCCGCAGCCGCACGACGTGATCTTCCGCAGCGAGCTGCACGACCTGGTCGCGGCCGAGAAGCTGCGGCTCACCGAGGTGCACACCGATACGGACGGCATGCTCGACATCGCCCGTCTCGGCGAACTCGTGCCCGACTGGGCCGAGCGCGAGACCTGGGCCTGCGGGCCCGCGGGCCTCCTCGACGCCGCCGAAGCGCACTGGACCGAACACGGCGTACGAGAGCGCCTGCACACCGAACGCTTCCGCCCCGGCATCGTCGTCGCCGGCGACGGCGGCGAGGTCACGTTCAGCGTCACCGGCAAGACCGTCGACGCGGACGGCGCCACGCCGTTGCTGGACGTCGGCGAGGAGGCCGGCGTGCTCATGCCCTCCGGGTGCCGCATGGGCATCTGCTTCGGCTGCGTCACGCCGCTCAAGGCGGGCGCCGTCCGCGACCTGCGCACCGGAGAGATCACCGAGGCCGAGCCGGGCGTCCTCATCCAGACCTGCGTGTCCGCCGCGGCGGGCCCTTGCGACATCGAACGGTAGGAGCACCTTGACCGCCATCGACCCCACCGCCCACCTGACCGCGGAGCAGATCGACGAGCTCGGCCGCGAGCTGGACGCGATCCGCGACGAGGTGATCGCCGGCCGCGGCGAGAAGGACGCCGCCTACATCCGCAAGGTCATCTCGGCGCAGCGCAAGCTCGAGCTGGTCAGCAGGGGCGTGCTGCTGTTCTCGATCTTCCCGCCCGCGTGGCTGATCGGCACCGCCGGACTGTCCGTGGCGAAGATCATGGACAACATGGAGATCGGCCACAACATCCTGCACGGCCAGTGGGACTGGATGCGGGACCCGAAGATCCACTCCACCACCTGGGAATGGGATCACGTCTCCCCGTCCGAGCAGTGGAAGCACTCGCACAACGAGCTGCACCACACGTACACCAACGTGATCGGCAAGGACAACGACCTCGGCTACGGCATCATGCGCGTCGACGAGGACCAGAGGTGGCACCCGTTCCACCTCGGCCAGCCGCTGTGGAACTTCATCAACGCCTGCTTCTTCGAGTACGGCATCGCGGCGTACGACCTGGAGCTCGCCAAGAACCTCCACAAGCGCCGCCGCAACAACCCGGAGTTCCGCGCGCGGGCCAAGGCCGTCGGCCGCAAGATCCGCAAGCAGGTCCTCAAGGACTACGTGATCCACCCACTCCTTTCGGGCCCGTCGTTCCTCCCCACACTCGCCGCCACCTTCACCGCGAACCTGGTCCGCAACCTCTGGACCCACTCGGTGATCATGTGCGGGCACTTCCCCGAGGGCGTACAGGTCTTCGAGCGCCGGTCGATCAAGGGCGAGACGCGCGGCCAGTGGTACCTGCGCCAGATGATGGGCTCGGCGAACATCAGCGGCAGCAAGGCCATGCACTTCATGACCGGCAACCTGTCGCACCAGATCGAGCACCACCTGTTCCCGGACCTGCCGAGCAACCGCTACGCCGAGGTCGCGGTGAAGGTGCGCGCGCTGTTCGAGAAGTACGAGCTGGAGTACGTCACCGGCCCGCTGCCCAAGCAGGTGTTCTCCGCATGGCACAAGGTCTTCCGGCTCTCGCTGCCGAACAAGAAGCCCAAGGTCAAGACCCCGGACCGCGAGCAGGAGCTCGTCGCCGCCTGAGGTGAGGGCCGTCTCGTCAGAACTTCTCCGGGAAGAACACGGCCAGGATCAGATAACCGGCCAGCGAGACCGCGACGACGATGCCTACGATGGTTTCCGTGCTCACGCGTACCCGACTCCTCTGTGCGCCTTCAACCCGACCAGCGAACACCAGGGGTGGCGCGCACAGAACCTCCCTGACGCGCTCCTGACGGCTCTCGGCCAGGACTTTTACGGGGCGTTGACGGCCGATGCGCCGACAGGGTGAAGGCCTGGCGGTGTGTCCTCGGGCCTGGACGTCGGCCGTCAGGCCGGCGATGCAGGCGAGTGCGAGGTGTTCGCGGCGCCGGTCGGGCACGGTGACCACCGCGATGTCCTCGTAGGCGCTGCCGAGGAAGTAGGTACAGGCGACGGAGAGGACCCGGTCCTTCGTGAAGGCCGCCCAGCCGTGGCCGGAGGCGGCGAGACCGGCGGGACCGCCCCAACTGCCGTGGATCCAGGCGTTCTCGGAGTGCAGTTCGGAGAGCGCCGGAGCGTCCTCGGGCGTCAGCCGCCGCACCGTGACGCCACGCAGCGGCCGGGGGAGGAGCGCCTTCGCCTGGTGGACATACACCATCCGGGGCGGTGCGTCAGCGCATCGGCGGGCGAGCAGTGTGCGAGGCCGGGCGCACCGTATGCGGTGGCCGGTCGTCGTGGCGCAGAGCGCTGTTCACGTCGCCCATCCAACTGCCGTGCGAGGCCGGACTCAAGGAGGCCGCCCCGACCTTGACACCACTCTGATACGGGTGGCCGCGGAGGGGCCGGGACCGCCGGGCCACACACGCTCCGCAGGGCATCAGCGGTGCGTCAAGGTCACCGCCGCCGGCGTATGGACGTCGTCAACGCCTGCCGTGGCGGAGGGAATCCGCTGTTCTCTGGTGGTCGCATGTCCATGGGGGATGGCGACGAACAGGAAGGCGGCACGCCGATGACCCGGGTGCTGGTGGTGGACGACGAACCGCGGCTCGCGCGGATGCTGGTCATCAATCTGAAGGCCCGCACCTACGAGGTGGACTGCGCGCACGACGGGCGCGCGGCCCTGGACTCCGTGGCGGCCCGCCGCCCGGACGCGGTCCTGCTCGACCTCGGGCTGCCCGACATGGACGGCATCGAGGTGCTCAGGCATCTGCGCGGATGGTCCCAGGTGCCCGTCCTCGTGGTCTCCGCCCGCCACGACTCCGAGGAGAAGATCCAGGCCCTCGACGCGGGCGCCGACGACTACGTCACCAAGCCCTTCAGCATGGACGAGCTGATGGCCAGGGTGGCGGCCGTCGTACGCCGCACGCCGGCCCACGTCGCGGCCGTCGCGAACGAAGCGGTCGTGGAGACCGAGGAGTTCACCGTCGACCTGCTCGCGAAGAAGGCCAGGCGCGGCGGGGTGAACATCAGACTCACGCCGACGGAATGGCACCTGCTGGAGGTCCTGATCCGCAACCGGGGCAAGCTCGTCAGCCAGCGGCGGCTGCTTCAGGAGGTGTGGGGATCCTCGTACGGGACGCAGACCAACTACCTGCGGGTGTACATGGCCCACCTCCGGCGGAAGCTGGAAGCGGACCCGTCGCACCCCCGCCATCTGATCACCGCCCCGGGCATGGGGTACCGCTTCGACGCGTGAGCGCGGCCCTGTTTCGGAGGGCCGTCAGGCGGTGTGGCCGACGAGGAGGTCGGCGAGCTTGTCGAGGCGCTTGACGGCGCGGTCCTCGGTGGCGGCGCCGACCGGGGCGACGCGCTCGGCGCCCTCGGCGGCCGGCGCGCCCTCGTGTCCGTAGAGGGAGAGCAGGCCGGTGTCGCACACGCCGGGGTTGACGGAGACGGCGGTGACGCGCGGGTCGGCCGCGAAGACGGTCAGGGCCGGCTGCGACTGCGCGTACGCGGCGAGGCGGGAGTAACACCGCACGCGCTGCGGGTCGTTCCACTGAACGGCGCCCGAACGGTGCAGTGCGGAGGAGACGTTGACGACGCGTCCGCCGGGGTCACTGGTGAGGGCGGGCTCCAGGAGGGTGGTGAGGAGGTAGTGGGCAAGGAAGTTGACCTGGAAGGAGATCTCGTTGCCGTCGGCGGTGAGCGGGCGCCGTAGGGCGTCGGGGATGCCCGCGGAGGCGATCAGCCGGTCGGTGGCCGATCTTCGTAGCGCGGACCGCTGTTCATGACCCCGTCCCAGCGCACGGGGGATGCGGCGGCAAGCACCTGAACGTGCCTTTGACGGCCTTCTGATGGCCGTGGGGGATACCGGAAGCGGACGGCTCACGTGTTTCCGTGGGCACGGGCCGATGGATACCACGCTGTCAGGTGACCACCGAGGTCGGCAGTTCCGCGGTGACCGGCGGGGCGCTGCCCGCTATGGGGAGGGTGATGACCATGGTGAGGCCGCCGCCGGGGGTGTCCTCGGCGGTCAGGGTGCCGCCGATGGCCTCCGTGAAGCCTCGGGCGACCGCGAGGCCGAGGCCGACTCCGGCGCCGCGCGGGGCGTCGCCGTGGCGCTGGAAGGGTTCGAAGATGCGGTCCTTGGCCTCGTCGGGGACTCCGGGGCCGCGGTCGACGACGCGCAGTTCGACGCGGCTGGCGAGGGCGCTGGCCGAGACGTTGACCGGTTGGCCGGCGGGGCTGTACTTGACGGCGTTCTCGACGATGTTGGCGACGGCCCGTTCCAGCAGCCCGCGGTCGACGGCGATCATCGGCAGGGTTTCGGGGATGTCCAGGAGGACGCTGTCCTCGGGTACGCCGCCCAGGGCCATGGGGACGACCTCGTCGAGGTCGGTCTCGCGGATCAGCGGGACGACGGTGCCGGTGTTGAGGCGGGACATGTCGAGGAGGTTCCCGATCAGCGCGGCGAGGCGGTCGGCGCCGTCCTCGATGCCTTCGAGGAGCTCGGCCTTGTCCTCCTCGGACCATTCCACGTCGTCGGAACGCAGCGAGCTGACGGAGGCCTTGATGCCGGCGAGCGGGGTCCTCAGGTCGTGGCTGACGGCGGCGAGCAGGGCGGTGCGGATGCGGTTGGCTTCGCCCAGTGCGCGGGACTTCTCGGCCTCGTCGACGAGGCGCCGGCGGTCGAGTACGACGGCTGCCTGCGCGGCGAAGGCGCCGAGTACGCGGCGGTCCTCGGCCCGGAGCACCCGGCCGGTCAGGGCGAGGGCCATGTTGTCGCTGATGGGCAGGTCGACGTCCGCGTCCTCGGGCCGGCCGACGGCCCCGGTGCCGACGGATGCGGCGGTGGTCCAGGGGTCGACCTCGCTGGTGCGTTCCAGGAGGACGACCGACTGCATGGCGAAGGTTTCGCGCAGCCGTTCCAGGAGGGCGTCGAGGGAGTTCTCGCCGCGCAGGACGCTGCCCGCGAGGAAGGAGAGGATCTCGGACTCGGCGCGCAGGCGGGCGGCTTGGTGGGTACGGCGGGCGGCCAGGTCGACCACGGAGGCCACCGACACGGCCACACCCACGAAGATCGCGATGGCGACGATGTTCTTGGGGTCGGAGATCGTGAACTCGTGCAGCGGCGGCGTGAAGAAGTAGTTCAGCAGCAGGGAGCCGAAGGCCGCCGAGGCCAGCGCGGGGAGCAGTCCGCCGAGCAGGGCCGCCGCCACCGTGAAGGTGAGGAAGAGCAGCATGTCGTTGGCGAGCCCGAGGTCGGGGACGACCTGGTTCAGCAGCAGCGCGAGCAGCGCCGGGCCGGCCACACCGGCGATCCAGCCCCAGATGATGCGCGAACGCCCGAGCCGTGCGCCGCGCGCGACGGGCAGGCTCCGGCCCTTGGCGGCTGCGTCGTGGGTGACGATGTGGACGTCGAGGTCGGGTCCGGACTCGCGGGCCACGGTGGCGCTGACGCCGGGGCGGAACACGGACTGCCAGGAGCGGCGGCGGCTGACGCCGAGCACGATCTGGGTGGCGTTGCAGCCGCGGGCGAACTCCAGCAGCGCGTCGGGGACGTTGTCGCCGATGACGTGGTGGAAGGTGCCGCCGAGGTCCTCCACCAGGGTTCGCTGGACGGCGAGTTCCTTGGGCGAGGCCGAGGTCAGCCCGTCGCTCGCGGCGACGTAGACGGCGAGGACCTCGCCGCCGGAGCCCTTCTCGGCGAGACGGGCGGCTCGGCGGATCAGCGTACGGCCTTCCGGGCCGCCGGTGAGGCCGACGACGATGCGTTCGCGGGCCTGCCACGTCGAGCGGATGTTGTGCTCGCCGCGGTACTCCTGGAGGTACTCGTCGACCCGGTCCGCGACCCACAGCAGCGCGAGCTCGCGCAGCGCGGTGAGGTTCCCGGGCCGGAAGTAGTTGGACAGGGCCGCGTCGACCTTGTCGGGCTTGTAGACGTTGCCGTGGGCCATGCGGCGGCGCAGCGCCTGCGGGGACATGTCCACCAGCTCGATCTGGTCCGCCCGCCGGGCGACTTCGTCGGGGACGGTCTCGCGCTGACGGACCCCGGTGATCGTCTCGACCACGTCGCCCAGCGATTCGAGGTGCTGGATGTTGACGGTGGAGACCACGTCGATGCCGGCCCGGAGGAGTTCCTCCACGTCCTGCCACCGCTTGGTGTTGCGCGAGCCCGGCACATTGGTGTGCGCGAGCTCGTCCACCAGGGCGACGGCGGGGCGCCGCGCCAGGATCGCGTCCACGTCCATCTCGGCGAAGGCGGAGCCGCGGTACTCGATCTCGCGCCGCTCGATGAGTTCGAGGCCGTGCAGCATGACCTCGGTGCGCGGTCGGTGGTGGTGCTCGACGAAGCCGACGACGCAGTCGGTGCCCCGCTCGATCCGGCGGTGCGCCTCGGAGAGCATCGCGTACGTCTTGCCGACGCCCGGCGCCGCGCCGAGGTAGATGCGGAGCTTGCCGCGTCCCATGTTCCGTCTCTTCTTCTGTGTGCTGAGGATGGAGAGCTGAGGATGGAGGGCCGGTGATCAGGGCTCGAAGCGGTAACCCATCCCCGGTTCGGTGATCAGGTAGCGCGGGTGCGAGGGGTCCGCTTCCAGCTTGCGCCGCAGCTGGGCCATGTACACGCGCAGGTAGTTGGTGTTCTCCCCGTACGTCGGTCCCCAGACCTCCAGCAGCAGCCGACTCTGGGTGATCAACCGGCCGGGGTGGGTGATGAGGATCTCCAGCAGGTGCCATTCGGTCGGGGTCAGCCGTACGGTGCGCTCGCCCCGGTGCACCTTCTTCGCGATCAGGTCGATGCTGAACTCGTCGGTCGTGACGACGGAGACCTCGGCCGACCGGGAGGCCTCGGGCGCCTCCTGCCTGCGCGTGGCCGCCCGCAGGCGGGCCAGGAGCTCGTCCATGCTGAACGGCTTCGTGACGTAGTCGTCCGCGCCGGCGTCCAGGGCCCGGATCTTGTCCTCGGAGGTGTGCCGGGCAGAGAGGACCAGGATGGGGACCTTGCTCCAGCCGCGGACGCTCTTGATGACTTCGATGCCGTCCATGTCGGGGAGTCCGAGGTCGAGCACTATGACGTCCGGCTTGCGGGCGGCCGCGAGCCGCAGGGCCGTGCCGCCGTCGGAAGCCTCTTCGACTTCGAACTTGCGCGCCTGGAGGTTGATCTTCAGTGCGCGGACGAGCTGCGGGTCGTCCTCCACCACCAGCACCCGGGTCATCGGTGTGCAGCCTTTCCTTCGTTGCGGGCACGGCAAGAAGCCGGCGGGGCGCCGGGGCCCTCCCAGCGGTAGCTGGGGGAGCTTCCGCGCCCCGCCGGCTTCGTTGACCGTGCGGTGTGGAACATCAGCTCTTGGACAGCGCCTTCAGGGCGATGTTGAGTTCGAGGACGTTGACACGGGGTTCGCCCATGAAGCCGAGCGTCCGGCCCTCGGTGTGGTCGGCGACGAGCTTCTCGACCTGCTGGACGTCGAGCTTGTTCTGCTCGGCGACCCGGTGGATCTGGAGCTTGGCGTACTCGGGGGAGATGTCGGGGTCGAGGCCGGAGCCGGAGGAGGTGACGGCGTCGGCCGGCACGTCCTCGGGCTTGACCGTGTACCCGGCGGTGGAGTTGTCGGCGATGACGGCGTCCTTGGCGGCGATGACCTGGGCGCAGAGGGTGCCCTCCTCCGCCTGGTCGGTGCACTTGCCGTTGATCGCGCCGTTGTCGGCGGAGCGGTTGGTGGCGCCGGAGAGGATCAGCGAGTACTGGGTGTTGACGCTGTTGGAGCCGAGGCCGTTGGAGGGGCGAGGCTGGAACCACTTGAGGTCCGGCTTGACCGCCTCCTCCGCGTCGTCGGGGTCCTTCTTCGGCAGGCTGTAGGTCTGCCCGATGAGCGAGGAGCCGACGACCTGGCCGCTCTTGTCCTTGATCTCGGAGCCGTTGGCCTTGTCGTTGAAGGCGGCCTGGGCGATCCCGGTGACGGCGAGCGGGTAGATGACCCCACAGATGACCGTGAGGACGAGCAGGGCTCGCAGGCCGGCGCCGATCAACCGTGCGGTGTTGCCTACAGAGTTGTTCATAGCCTTAGCCGATTCCGGGGATGAGGGAGATGAGCATGTCGATGATCTTGATGCCGATGAACGGGGCGATGAGGCCGCCGAGTCCGTAGATCCCGATGTTCCGGCGGAGCATCTTGTCGGCACTGGTCGGCCGGTACTGGACGCCCTTCAGGGCGAGCGGCACCAGGGCGATGATGATCAGCGCGTTGAAGATGACCGCGGAGAGGATCGCCGACTCCGGGGAGGCCAGGCCCATGATGTTGAGCTTGTCCAGGCCCGGGTAGACCACGGCGAACATGGCCGGGATGATCGCGAAGTACTTCGCCACGTCGTTGGCGATCGAGAAGGTCGTGAGGGCGCCTCGGGTGATGAGGAGCTGCTTGCCGATCTCGACGATTTCGATGAGCTTGGTGGGGTTGGAGTCCAGGTCCACCATGTTCCCGGCCTCCTTGGCGGCCGAGGTGCCGGTGTTCATCGCCACGCCCACGTCGGCCTGTGCCAGCGCCGGGGCGTCGTTGGTGCCGTCGCCGGTCATGGCGACGAGCTTTCCGCCGGCCTGTTCCCGCTTGATGAGGGCCATCTTGTCCTCGGGGGTGGCTTCCGCGAGGAAGTCGTCGACGCCCGCTTCTTCGGCGATGGCCTTGGCGGTGAGCGGGTTGTCGCCGGTGATCATGATGGTCTTGATTCCCATGCGACGCAGTTCGTCGAAGCGTTCGCGCATGCCCTCCTTGACCACGTCCTTGAGGTGGATGACACCCAGGATGCGAGCGCCCCTGTCGTCCTTGACCGCCACCAGCAGCGGGGTGCCGCCGGCCTGGGAGATCCGGTCCGTGAGGGCTTGAGCGTCCTCGGCGACCTGGCCGCCCTGCTCCTTGACCCATGCGACGACCGAGCCGGTCGCCCCCTTGCGGGTCTTCTTGCCGTCCAGGTCCACGCCCGACATGCGGGTCTGGGCGGTGAAGGGGATCCATTCGGCGCCGACCAGCTCGCCCTGGTGGCGTTCGCGCAGGCCGTACTTCTCCTTCGCGAGGACCACGATCGAGCGGCCCTCGGGGGTCTCGTCCGCGAGGGACGAGAGCTGCGCGGCGTCCGCGAGCTCGGCCTCGGTGGTGCCCTTGACGGGGACGAACTCGGAGGCCTGGCGGTTGCCGAGGGTGATGGTGCCCGTCTTGTCCAGGAGGAGGGTGGAGACGTCACCGGCGGCCTCGACGGCGCGGCCGCTCATCGCGAGGACGTTGCGCTGGACCAGGCGGTCCATGCCGGCGATGCCGATGGCGGAGAGCAGGGCGCCGATGGTGGTCGGGATCAGGCAGACCAGCAGCGCCGTCAGCACGATCATCGACTGCTTGGCGCCCGCGTAGATCGCGAAGGGCTGGAGGGTGACCACCGCGAGCAGGAAGACGATGGTGAGGGACGCCAGGAGGATGTTCAGCGCGATCTCGTTGGGCGTCTTCTGCCGGGCCGCGCCCTCGACCAGGTTGATCATGCGGTCGATGAAGGTCTCGCCGGGCTTCGTCGTGATCTTGATGACGACCCGGTCGGACAGCACCTTCGTGCCACCGGTGACGGCGCTGCGGTCGCCGCCCGACTCGCGGATGACCGGGGCCGATTCACCCGTGATGGCGGACTCGTCCACGGACGCGACGCCCTCGACGACGTCTCCGTCACCGGGGATGATGTCGCCGGCCTCGCAGACCACGAGGTCGCCGATACGCAGCTCCGTGCCCGGGACCTGCTCCTCACCCTTGCCGTCCTTGGTCAGCCGGCGGGCGATGGAGTCGGTCTTGGCCTTGCGCAGGGTGTCGGCCTGGGCCTTGCCGCGGCCCTCCGCCACCGCCTCGGCGAGGTTGGCGAAGATGGTGGTCAGCCACAGCCAGACGGTGATCGCCCAGCCGAACCAGTCCGTCGGGTCCTTGACCGCCAGGACGGTCGTGACGACCGAGCCGATCAGGACGACGAACATGACCGGCGACTTGATCATGACGCGCGGGTCGAGCTTCTTCATCGCGTCGGGGAAGGACTTCAGCAGCTGCTTCGGGTCGAAGAGGCCGCCGCCCACGCGTCCGGAGTCCGGCTTGTGGCCGGTGGGCACGTCCTGGTGCGGAGCCCTGGTGGGTGTGGCGGTGCTCATGATGCGAGCCCTTCGGCGAGCGGACCCAGCGCCAGGGCCGGGAAGTAGGTCAGACCGGTGACGATGAGGATCGTGCCGACGAGCAGGCCCGTGTAGAGCGGCTTGTCGGTGCGCAGGGTGCCCGCGGTCTCGGGGACGGGCTTCTGCTCGGCCAGCGAGCCGGCCAGCGCGAGGCCGAACACCATCGGCAGGAAGCGGCCCAGCAGCATGGCGATGCCGATGGTGCTGTTGAACCACTGGGTGTCGGCGTTCAGCCCGGCGAAGGCGGATCCGTTGTTGTTGGCGCCCGAGGTGTACGCGTAGAGGATCTCGGAGAAGCCGTGCGCCCCGGAGTTCGTCATCGAGTTGCCCGGGGTGTCCAGCGCCATGGCCGCCGCGGTGAAGCACAGCACCAGGGCCGGGGTGATGAGGATGTAGAGCGCCGCGAACTTGATCTCGCGGGTACCGATCTTCTTGCCCAGGTACTCGGGGGTGCGCCCGACCATCAGGCCGGCGATGAACACCGCGATGATCGCCATGATCAGCATGCCGTAGAGGCCGGAGCCGACGCCGCCGGGGGCGATCTCGCCGAGCTGCATGCCCAGCAGCTGGATCCCGCCGCCGAGGCCGGTGTACGAGGAGTGGAAGGAGTTGACCGCGCCCGTGGAAGTGAGCGTGGTCGCGACGGAGAAGATGGAGGAGGCGGCGATCCCGTACCGGGTCTCCTTGCCCTCCATCGCCCCGCCGGCCACGTCGAACGCCGGGCCGTGGTGGGCGAATTCCGTCCACATCATCAGCGCGGTGAAGCCGATCCAGATGGTGGCCATCGTCGCGAGGATCGCGTAGCCCTGGCGCAGGTTTCCGACGATGCGGCCGAAGGTGCGGGTCAGGGAGAAGGGGATGACCAGGATGAGGAAGATCTCGAAGAGGTTCGAGAAGGGGCCCGGATTCTCGAAGGGGTGGGCGGAGTTGGCGTTGAAGTAGCCGCCGCCGTTCGTGCCCAGCTCCTTGATGACTTCCTGCGAGGCGACAGCGCCGCCGTTCCATTGCTGGGTGCCGCCCGTGAACTGGCCGACCTCGTGGATGCCGGAGAAGTTCTGGATGGCGCCGCAGGCGACGAGGACGATCGCGCCGATCACGGAGATGGGGAGCAGGATCCGGACGACACCGCGGACCAGGTCGGCCCAGAAGTTGCCGAGTTCGCCGGTGCGGGAGCGGGCGAAGCCCCGTACGAGGGCGACCGCGACGGCCATGCCGACCGCCGCCGAGACGAAGTTCTGGACCGCGAGGCCGCCGGTCTGTATGACGTGGCCCATGGCCTGTTCGCCGTAGTACGACTGCCAGTTGGTGTTCGCGACGAAGGAGGCGGCCGTGTTGAAGGCCTGGTCCGGGTCGATCGCGGAGAAGCCGAGCGAGCCGGGCAGGATGCCCTGGGCCCGCTGGAGGCCGTAGAGGAAGAGGACGGAGACCGCCGAGAAGGCGAGGACGCCGCGGAGGTAGGCGGGCCAGCGCATTTCGGCCGACGGGTTGGCGCCGATGGCCTTGTAGATCCACTTCTCCGGCTTGTAGTGCTTTTCCGAGGAGTAGGCCCTGGCCATGTAGTCGCCGAGGGGGCGATAGGCCAGTGCGAGCGCTGCGATCAGTGCGAGGAGCTGGAGCACACCAGCGAGAACGGGACTCATCGGTGGCTAGAACCTCTCCGGGTACACGAGGGCGAGGATGAGGTATCCGAGCAGGGAGACGGCCACGACGAGGCCGACGATGTTTTCGGCGTTCACAGCTTGGTCACCCCCCGGGCGACAAGGGCCACCAGCGCGAAGACCGCGACCGTGGTGACGACGAAGGCCAGATCGGCCACCGTGAGCTCCTGGATGAAGAGGGAAGAAAAGAATCGGCCAGACGGCCGATGACGAGACAACCGTGTCTTCACCCCGGCGTTAAGACGCCTTGACGGTGTCCATACGCCCGCCGGGGAACTCTTAACGCCGCACTTACGCCAAGGGCCGTGAAACGCGGGTCAACCGCCGGTCAACCGCTGGTCAGCCCTGGTGGGAGAGGCCGGCGGTGTCCAGGGCGGCGCCCGCCTGCGCTGCCAGGGCGACGGCCACCAGGCGTGCCTCTTCGGGGGGCAGGGGGCGGTCCGGCAGCGGATCGAGGAGGAAACGGCCGTAGTAGTGGCCGCCGCCGGTCACCCGAAGCTCGGTCTCTCCGTCCGGCCAGGCCGCGTACTGCGTGATCCGGGTTCCCTGGCGCAGCCACAGGCCGCCGCCGTGCTCCAGGCGCGGCAGGGTCCCCATCAGGGTCCCGTACTCGAAGCGGCAGCCGCGCAGTCCCAGCAGGCCGACGACCAGCAGCAGGACAGCCGTCCGGATCTCCTCACCGTCGGCGATGGCGAAGCGCTGGTACGGCCGGGTCAGGAAGAAGTCGAACCACACGGCCGCCGAGAGCGCGGCCAGGGCGCCGGCGGCCCGGGTGCCGAGTGCGGCGACCGCGACCACGGCGACGACCATGATCAGAGCCTCGTTGGCCGCGGAGAGCGCCCCGCGGAAGGGCGCGAGCCCGAGCGCCACGAGGAAGGGGACCACGAGCGCCGCGAGCAGCACGGCGCGGTCGTGGAGTCGGTACCCGGACATGTGATGCCTCCTGACCGGAGACGCAGGTCCTGACCGGAACCGCTCCGGTCCGGTCCGGGCGGCCTGACACGGCTGCCCACATCAAGCGTGCCTCCGCCGAAGCGGGAGCCATTCGCGACGGCGAGGTCTTGACGCACCTCATACGAATCTCCGGCCCCGGCGTAAGGAGTGCGTGAAGAGTGGGGTGGTGGCCGTATGGATCGCGCCAAGAGCACTGGTCATCCGGCCTCGCCGTCCGGACGCTGTCCTCACTTTGTCCGACGGAGGAACAGGCGAGATGTCCATACACATGGAGAAGTCGACGGCGGCAGGAACGACGGCGGCAGGAACGACGGTGGCAGGAACGACGCCGGGCACGGAGGAGCCTCCTGATCCCGGCGCACGGACGCAGGGGGCGAAGGACCCGCACCGGCTGACCGCCCTCCAGGGCCTGGCCGCCCTGTCGCTCGACGCGATGGCCTCCGTCGCGTACGGGCCCGAGTCGATCGTGCTGGTCCTCGCCGCGGCCGGCGCGTACGGGATGGGCTTCACGCTCCCCGTCACCCTGGCCATCGCCGCGCTGCTCGCCGTCCTGGTGGCCTCGTACCGGCAGGTGATCGCCGCGTTCCCCGACGGCGGCGGTTCGTACGCCGTCGCGAAGAGGCACCTCGGCCGGCGTACGAGCCTGGTGGCCGCGGCCTCGCTGATCCTCGACTACGTGCTGAACGTGGCCGTCTCCGTCACCGCCGGCGTGGCCGCGCTGACCTCGGCCTTCCCGGAGTTGTACCCGGAGCGGGTATGGATCTGCCTCGGGATCCTCGTCCTGGTCACGGCGGTCAACCTGCGGGGCGTCGTGGACTCGGCCAAGGCCTTCCTCGTCCCCACCGCCGTGTTCGTCGGGTCGATCCTGGCCATGGTCGGGGTCGGCCTGTTCCGCGACGGGCCGGTCAGCACCGCCTCGGCCGCCGGACACGCATCCGCGCTGGGCGAGGGGGCCACCACGGTCGGCGCGCTCCTGTTGCTGAAGGCCTTCGCGGCCGGCTGCTCGGCCCTGACCGGCGTCGAGGCCGTAGCCAACGCCGTGCCGTCCTTCCGCGCCCCGGCCGCCCGCCGGGCCCAGCGCACCGAGGTGGCGCTCGGAGCCCTGCTGGGCGTGATGCTGATCGGGCTCTCGGTCCTGATCGGCCGCTTCCACCTCCAGCCGGTCGAGGGGGTCACCGTCCTCGCCCAGCTCGCGGACGCCTCCTTCGGTCACAACGCGGCCTTCTACGTCGTCCAGTTCGCCACCATGGTGCTCCTCGCGCTCGCCGCGAACACCTCCTTCGGCGGCCTGCCCGTCTTGATGAGCCTGCTGGCCCGCGACAACTTCCTGCCGCACTTCTTCGCCCTCAAGGCCGACCGTCAGGTGCACCGCCACGGTGTGATCTGGCTGGCGCTCGTCTCCGCCGTACTGCTCGTCTTCTCGGGCGGCGACACCAACACCCTCGTGCCGCTCTTCGCCATCGGCGTCTTCGTCGGCTTCACCATCTGCCAGGTCGGCATGGTCCTGCACTGGAACGGCGAACGCCCGCGGGGCTGGCGGGCCAAGGCGGCCCTCAACGGCTTCGGGGCGCTCCTCACCGGGGTCTCGGCGATCGTCGTGACCGCGACCAAGTTCACCGAGGGTGCCTGGCTGATCGTCCTCGCCCTGCCGCTCATCGTCCTCGCGTTCGAGAAGATCCACCGTGCCTACGCCCAGATCGGAGAACGCCTGGAGCTCGGCCGCATCCCGCAGGCGCCCCGGCGCTCCCGCTCCCTGGTCGTCGTGCCCGTCTCCGGGCTGTCCCGACTGACCTGCCAGGCCCTGACCGCCGCCCGCTCGCTCGGCGACGAGGTCCTCGCCGTGACGGTGACCCACCCGGCTCCCGAGGACCGGCAGGCAGCCGAAGCGCTGCGCCGGGACTGGGAGTTGTGGAAGCCGGGAGTCGAGCTGATCGAGCTCTCCTCGGACACCCGCTCGCTCGGCCGTCCGGTGTCGGCATACATCCGAGAGCTGGCGCAGACACATCCGGGAACCCAGGTGACCGTGGTCATCCCGGAAACCGAACCCGCCCACCTGTGGCAGCGGATGCTGCAGAACCAGCGCGGCTCCGTCGTCGCCCACGCGGTACGCCGCGACACCGACGCCGTCATCTGCCGACTGCGCTTCCGCATCACCGACGACGCGAACTGAACTGAACCGAACTGAACTGAACTCCGGCAGGGGTGTCTTGCCGAAGCCGAACTCACCAGAAGGTCCCTTCACGGCTCCCGCCGCCGCGCAGCACGTTCCTCCGGGTCTCGGAACCCCTCCCGGGGCTCCGCTCGACCGGCCGTCCCGGAAACGGGCCGGGCAGGCGAACATGCTGGAGCCCGAACTCCTCGCCGGCTCGGCTCGGGAGGCCTTCGCCAAGCTCCACCCGCGCGAACTGGTCAAGAAGCCGGTGCTGTTCGTCGTCGCCGTCGGATCGGTCCTGACCACGCTCTCGGCGCCATTCCCCCCGTCCGTCTTCACCTGGGTGATCAGCGTCTGGCTGTGGCTGACTGTCCTGCTCGCCAACCTCGCAGAGGCCGTCGCCGAAGGCCGCGGACGTGCTCAGGCCGAGTCGCTGCGCAAGGCGCGTACGGACACGGTCGCACTGCGGCTCAACCACTGGACGTACGGGGCGAACCTGCGGCAAGCCGAGACCGGGGCGGTCGCGCCGGCCGACGGCGACGTCGTCGACGGGGCGGCGACGGTGGACGAGTCGGCCGTCACCGGCGAATCGGCCCCGGTCCTAAGGGAGTCGGGCGGCGACCGGTCCGGCGTGACAGGCGGTACGACCGTCCTGTCGGACGCCATCGTCGTACGGGTCACCTCGCGCCCCGGGAACGGCTTCATCGACCGGATGATCGCCCTCGTCGAAGGCGCCACCCGGCAGAAGACCCCGAACGAGAACCGCGAAGCCGCGGCCTTCATCCCGCTCCCCGGCATCGACCACATCAAACTCGCCGGTGCCGGCCGCCCAGCTGTCCTCCCTCGCCGACGAGACCCCGAGGGCAGGTCGGTGGTCGCCCTCGCCCGGCAGTACGGCCTGGAGCCGGTGGCCGTGGAGGACCTGAGCAATCCCCGCTTCGCCGAGTTCAGCGCCCGCACCCGGATGAGCGGCATCAACCTGAGCTGGACGGGCGGCGCCGGCTGCGCCATCCGCAAGGGCGCGGTGACGCAGGTCTGCGACTGGGGGTGGCGCACGGCGGCACCGTACCGGCGGAAGCCGGCACATGGGCGGCCTCGGTGTCCGAGTCCGGCGACGCGCCCCTGCTGGTCGCGGTCCACGACTGGGACGGCCCGCGGGTCCTCGGGATCATCCACCTCGAGGACGTGGCCAAGGGCGGCATCCGGGAGCGCTTTACAGAGCTTCGCGCCATGGGTATCCGTACGGTCATGGTGACCGGCGACAACGAGCTGACGGCCCGAGCCATCGCCGCCGAGGCCGGCGTCGCCGAGGCCGGCGTCGGTGTCCACCATCCCCGGCCTCGGCTGAACCCCGTCAAGGGCCTCGTGCTACGCCGCGCCTGCGGGCGTGGATGCTGGAAGGCCTGACCGCCGAGAACGGTTCGCCCGCCGCCAAGGAGGCGGCGGCCCAGCCGCACGGCCGTCCGTGGTGGCGGGTCATGTGCCTGACGGGTCTCGACTACTTCTTGCCGCGCCACCTGCCCCGCTACGGCATGGCCCCGCAATGGGCCCGCGCCCTGCGCCCGATGGTCATCGTCTTCACGCTGGTCGCGTTCCTGGTGACCTGGATCTTCGACGCCGACGTCGACGCGCAGGGCGGCGCGTACGCCACCGGCGTCCTGGTCCTGATCACCTCGGCGGCCGTGGCCGTGACCATCGCCGCCCGCCGGGCGGGGGAGCGCGGCTGGACGTTCGGCTTCGGGATCATCTCGGCCGTCTTCATCTACACCACGGCCGTCAACGTCGTCGAACGTCCCGACGGCGTGAAGATCGGCGCCTGCTTCATCGGCGGCATCATGGCCCTCGCCCCCACATCTACTTCGAGTGGACCGAGGGCAACCCGATGGCCAACTTCCTCCGCTTCTTCCTCTTCGGCCAGGGCGAAGTCGCCCCCGTCACCCGCGAGGTCATCCGCGAGGCCGAACCGGACTGGGCCCGCCGGCCCCACGTTTACGCAGGTTGACATCCGGCGATCCGGCGATGGCGGCCGGCACCGCCCCCCCCGGGCTCCTTCGGGTCGCGGCCACCGCCGGTGATGGCGCTCGGCGGTCGCTAGTCGCCGATGTCACGCGTCCGGACGTCGTCCAGCGTCTCGCGCCGTACGAGTACCCGGGCCGTGCCTTCGTGGACGGCGACGACCGGGGGCCGGCCGACCAAGTTGTAGCCGGAGGCCATGGACAGCTGGTAGGCGCCGGCCACCGGGACGGCGAGCAGGTCGCCGGGGTGGATGTCGCCCGGCAGCTCCACGCCGGAGGCGAGGACGTCACCGGCCTCGCAGTGCCGGCCGACGACCGTCGTCGTACGCGGAGTGGCCGTCGAGTGGCGGCCGACGAGACGGGGCGCGTAGCGCACCCCGTACAGGGCGGGCCGCGGGTTGTCGCTCATGCCGCCGTCGACGGCGACGAACACCTTCTCGCTGGTGTGCTTCACGGCGAGCACCCGGTACAGGGCGACCCCGGCCGGCCCGACGACGGCCCGCCCGGGCTCGATCAGGAGCCGGGGCACGGTCAGCCCGGCGGCGGCGCAGCCCTGGACGAGCTCGGCGCGCAGCCGGCGGGCCAGCGCCGTGAGGTCGAGGGAGGGTTCGCCGGGCCGGTAGGCGATGCCGTGGCCGCCGCCCATGTCCAGCTCCGGCAGCACGGTGCCGTGCATGTCGCGGACGCGGGCCATCAGCCCGACCATGCGGCGCAGGGCCACGAGGTAGGGCTTCACCTCGGTGATCTGCGAACCGATGTGGCAATGCAGGCCGGTCAGTTCGAGCCGCGGCTGGCCGAGGATCCGTGTGATGGCATGCTGTGCGCCCCCATCGGTGAGGGAGAGGCCGAACTTCTGGTCCTCCGTACCGGTACGGATCTTGTCGTGGCCGCCGGCCGATACACCCGGCACCACCCGCACCATGACCTTCTGGCGGCCCTCAAGTCCCACGGCGGCCGCGATGCGGGCGATCTCGGAGGGGCTGTCGATGACGATCCGCCCCACCCCGAGCCGCATCGCGGCCTCGATGTCCCGGGACGACTTGGCGTTGCCGTGCAGCACGATGCGCTCGGGCGGGAACCCGGCGGTGACGGCGAGCTCCAACTCGCCCGCCGAGCAGACGTCGAGCCCGAGGCCCTCCTCGTCGACCCAGCGCACCATGGCACGGGACAGGAAGGCCTTGGCGGCGTACAGCACACCGGCCTCGGGGAAGGCGTCCCGGTAGGTCCGGCAGCGTCCGCGGACCTCGCCCTCGTCCAGTACGTAGGCCGGGGTCTCGAAGCGCTCGGCGATCTCGGCGAGGGACACCCCGCCGACGGCCAGGCCGCCGTGCGGGAGCGGGGCCGCGGACGCGGGCCAGACGGACAGCTCGTCGGTGTCGGCCGGTGTGCCGGGGAGAACGGTGATGGTCATGCGGGGCTCCCCTTCACACAGTCCGGGCGGTGGATGCGGGTGCCTGCGGGAGCGGCGCCCCGACCGTGCGGGCGGTGGCTTCCGCGGCCACCGGGGGTGCGGTGAGGGTCGGGTCGACGGTCAGCGAGGAGATTCCGAGAGGCCGGGCCATCGCGCGGAGCGCGGTTTCGGAGAGCCGGATCCAGGGCTGCTCCGCCCCGAGCGTGGCGGCCAGCCGGGCCGGGCTGGTGAAGCCGACAGCGGTGCGCGTTCCCAGCGGGGTGCGGAACAGCCGCACCACCTGGTGTGCCCCTCCCGGCCGGGCGGGCACGTACAGGGGCCCGGCCGGGATCCGTTCTTCAGGCTCGGCGTCGTCGGCGTACTGGAACAAACACATGGGGCCCTCCCTGAGGAACCACGAGCGGCAGGTGGCGCCCCGGGTGCGGGGAGGCAGTCCGGGACGCGTCATCGAACGTATCCCCGCACCCGCCCACCTGCGATCACCCCGTAACGGGTCCCATACGGCGCCCGGCCAACTCCTTACGGATCATTGACGGCGGAACCGGGCCCGGGGCATGCGATCGACCAGCTCAGCACCCCGTGCGCGCTGTCAGCAGCAGTCGCGGCCGGGCGGTCACGCACAGGCGTGAACATCGCTCAGCGCCACGACGACCGGCCACCGCATCCGCTGCCGCGTCCTCTTCACCTTCCGGGGCGCCACACCCGAACGAGCTCGCCTTCCAGATCAACTTCCTTGCTGAGGATGGGTACGGTGCCCCGAACAACGCCCTTCGGACAGGTGGCGGCAGGAACGTGGACGACGCGCGACCGGTGTCAGACGGCCGGGCCGGCCACGGCAGCCGCTTCGAGACGTGGAACGCCTGCTCCGGTGTTGCCCGCGACGCCGCCATCGCCCACTGCCAGGCCCAGGGCTACCGGAGCATGCTGGACGGCGTGGCCAAGGCGGAAACGCCCGAAGCAGGCCGCGCGCTGGAGTTGCTGACGCTCCACCACGGCCTCAACCTACTGGCCCGGCACGGCGACTGGCACCTGGCCGAACAGCGCCTCACCCCGTCCCAGTGGCGCCTCGTGCACGCCGGGATCGAGGAAGGCGGCCGGGAGCTGGCCCGGTACGGCACCGCCTTGGTGGACGCCTTCGGACTCGACGCCGACCTCCTGCAAGTGCCCATCACCCTGCACGCCGGTGAGCAGCCGGACTGCCCGGAACAGTACGCCCGGTCGGGCGCCGCACAGGAGCAGGTGCCGTGCTGAAGCCCTACGTATGGCCGATGCACATCGGCGGCGCCGACGTGGCCGGTGACCACTGGACCTTTCCCGTGCACGCCGACCTCGCCATCGGCGACCCTTGTGCCGCCGAACAGGCCGCCGGCGAGGCCCGCGAGGGAAGGGTCGGCGAGGGAGTCATCGCGAATGATGATCGCCGACGGCTACCCCGACCGGGTGGCCCGGTGGTACGCCGCCGGCATCGAACACATCCTCAGCCCCGCGTAACTGGCGCGCGGCGCGGCCGAACTGCACCGGCAGGAGACCGTCGGCAACCGCCAGGTGATCCTGCGCCGGCTCCCCGACGGTGTGTCGCCTTCCACCCGCCTCGGAACGCGGCCGCCACCCTCTCCTGTCTCGCAATCCCGATGATGCTGGCCGGCAACACCCTCGTGATGCGCGCCCCCCACGCGGTTCCGAGCGGCGTGATGTACCTCTTCCGCGAGATCGTGCTGCCCGCTCCGGAGGATGCCGGAGCTCCACCCGGCGTCTGCAACCTGGTGTGCGGCGGGGCACAACAGGCCGTCCAGGCCTTGGCTGGACGACCCGTTGATCAACGACATCGCCTTCGTCGGCTCCTCCGACGTCGGCATCGAGATCGGCAACGAGTGCTTCCGGCGCGGGAAGAAGCCACTGCTGGAGCTGGCCGGCAACGACGGCTTCGCGGTCTGGGAGGATGCGGACCTCGACCAGGCCGCACACGCCGCCGCCGAGAGCTTCCTCGCCTCCACCCAGATCTGCATGGTCCCCAAGTACGTCGTCGTCCACCCCGCCGTCGCGGACGGGTTCCTACGGCGCCTGGCCGAGCTGGCCGACCTGCTGCACCCCGGGCTGCCCTCCGAGCCCGGCGCCGTACTCGCACCGGTGGCCAAGGCCAAGGACTTCCTGGCTGCCCGCCGTGACCGAGGAGACCTTCTTCCCGCTGCTGCCCGTGGTCGTCCCCACGGCTGCCGAGGCCGGCCCCGACCTGCTCGACCGGATCGTCGGCCTGCTCAACCGCAACCGCTACGGGCTGCGCAACTCCCTGTGGACCGCATCCCCCACCACCATCGACCGGTTCCTCGGCGCGGTGACCAACGGCGGCATGATCAAAATCAACGACACCCACGCGGGCACCACCCCGTACGCCCCCACCCACGGCGGGACCGGCCTGTCCGGAGGCGCGTGCGGCGAGACGTACTACCCCCTACTGCGAGCCACCCACCTCCAGGCCGTCTCCATCGGCACCGGAATCGACGTCACCGCCGCCCTCATCACCGTCGAGTGACGGTCCGTCGGGGGTGCGGGGCGGCCGCGGCTCGGAGGTGAGGACCGTGCCGGCCAGCCAGCCAGCCGGCCAGCCAGCCTGCCACCGGGCACTGGCAAGCGGTCCGGACCTGCCCTCGGACCGGACCGCTCGCACCGGGTGGCTACTCCTCGCTAGGCCTCCTGGCCCGCTGAGTGGAAGTTGATGCGTTCCTTGATGACGGGGAAGCCGGCCTTGGTGAAGTTCGCGGCCATGGGGAAGTTGCCCTGGTCGGTCGATCCGGTGACGACCTCCGCGCCCTGTTCGACGAGGAGGTGGGTGCACTCCGCGAGGAGGTCGTAGGCGTAGCCGTGACCGCGCTGCTCCGGCAGGACTCCGATGAAGCCGATGGTCGGGCCGGAGGGGTTGTGGGCCGGTATGTGGATGCCGGCCAGGTCGCCCTCGGGGGTGTGCGCGATCTGCCACCACTCCCGTGGGGAGGGGCACCAGTGGAGGAAGTCGAGTTCCTCCTGGGCGGCCTGGTCGAGACCGCCCTCCTCGATGGCCCTGAGCGCGTGGGCGTCCAGGGTGACGGAATGGATGCGGCGGAACGCGTCGAAGAACACGGCGTCGTCGGGTTCGGCGCTGAAGCGCAGGCGTCCGGGCCGCTCGGGCAGACCTTGCTCCGGGGTCCAGCGGTACAGGAAGCGTTCCACCAGGAGTTCGTACCCAGCGGCTCGCGCGGCGGCGAAGCGCGTCTCGGCTCCGGCCCGCAGTTCGGGGTCGTCCCGCCAGCCGCTGGGCAGGTTGATCTCGAGTTCGACCTGCCAGGGAGCGGAGCGCAGGAGTTCGGCTCCGGCCTCCTCCTCCCCCTCGGCCACGTCGAACCAGTTGATGTTGACGGGCTCCGAGTCGTCGGGGCCGCCCCACCACGCGCCGCGTGCAACGACTTCGCCATCGCGCAGGGCGACGCGCTTCCAGTGGGGGCGGAAGCGAGTACGCCGATGACCCTCACGGGCGCCCAGGGGGTCGGGAAGTGCGTCAAAGAGATGTGCGTCGCTCGCAGAGAGCGCACGGATGACCAGATCGGTCATGGATTCCTCCGGGATACAGGCTGCTTGGAGCGCCCCCGGTCAGAACTGAGAAACCACGCCGGGATGCTGGAAGAGGGAGCGCTGGAACGGTGTGAACCACACGGCACTCGCCTCCTTCCGTTCATCTCAGGGCGTGGAGCCACACGGTACGTGATCTTCCGCGGGTCCGTCCACGGATTTCTGCTGCCCTTGGAAGCACGGGTTTCGCGGGAGGAGGCAGGGCGCTCTCAATGGCCCACGGGGCCTTACTACTGCGGTTCCCAGTGACGCTTTTACCCGCGGCCACACCTCCTTCTTCCACAGCTCGACGGAGTCCTCGTCGCGTTCGAGTGCTCTCCGGCAGGCGCGGGGGCGCCGGCTGGTCGGGTCGCGGCGTGCGAGCGGTGTCCAGGGCCGTCCCGGTGATCACAGCGGGTCGGTGCTGTACCGCCCGGATCGTGGTGCCCAGTCGTAGGGGCCGCGCATGACCGAGTGCAGGGCGTCCCGGAGGTAGCGGTGCAGGGCCGTACCGGCAGGGGCGTGCAGTTCGCTTTCGAGGCTGCGGAAGCGGGTGATGCGCTCGTGCAGCATGCCGAGCACTTTGGCGGAGGCGTCATCCTGGGCCGCCCCGTCCGTGCGCTGGAGGATCAGGAGGAGGTTGTGCGGGTCCGAACCCGCGTCTTCTTTGGCCAGTGAGTAGAGGTCGTTGTG
Source organism: Streptomyces sp. NPDC058401 (assembly GCF_042722885.1). NCBI lineage: Bacteria > Bacillati > Actinomycetota > Actinomycetes > Kitasatosporales > Streptomycetaceae > Streptomyces > Streptomyces sp. NPDC058401. Next base: position 34,627 of record NZ_JBHXKA010000029.1, on the reverse strand, counting down.
GAGGGAGTCGATTTCCGCGGCCAGGGTGCGCAGAGCGGTCACGGTGTCCGAGGCGAAGAGGGTGGTGGGCAGTTCGTAGTGGCCGATCCGTTCGGCGAGGTCGAGCGTGGGCTGTACGCCGATGGTGTCGCGGCGCAGCCGCAGGTACTCGTCCACGGTGAGCGGGGTTCCGGACTGCCGGTTGGCGGCTTCCTGGACGTGGCCGTAGAAGTACGCCTGCCAGTGCTCGGCCGCCCGCTCGCGCCAGGTCGGTGACATGCCCTCGCAGCTGCGCAGCCACAGGTCGCGGAAGGCGCGGGCGAGCGGCGGCGCGTCGGGGGCGGGGTGCCGGTCCAGGGCGGAGGCGACCGCGTCGACCACCGTGCGGGCCTGTTCGGGGTCGTCGCCGGCCGGGCCGTCGAAGGCGTCGTCGAAGCAGAAGAACCAGCTCATCTGGTCGACTCCCAGGGCCAGTTCCGGGCCGGTCGCAGCCGGGTGGAAGCGGGCCGCGAGTTCGGCGTAGTGGGCGCGGGCGTGGCGTTCGGCGGCCGCGTCGGTGGGGAGCAGGCCGAAGGACCGCGGCCACTGGAGGTGTTCGGCGGCCGCGCGTGCGGCGTCGGGGCTGATCCGTGCGGGGAAGGGGAGGTGGAGGCCGGCGTCGTTCCGTGTGCCGCCGGTACGGGTCTGCGCGGCGCGGGGCTGCGGGGACATCTGGAGCAGGCTCGGTACCAGTACGGCGCCGGGCACCTCGCGGGGCGGCTGCTCGGAGAGCGGGACGAGCCGCCAGCGGGCGGCGACGGTGGCGACGACCGTGGCCATCTCGGTGAGGGCGAAGTGGTCGCCGATGCACTTGCGGGGGCCGGCGCCGAACGGCAGGAAGGCCCAGCCGCGCGGGTCGGCGGTCAGCCAGCGGTCCGGGTCGAACTCCATGGGGTTCGGGTAGAGGCCCGGGTCGCGGTGGATGGTGAGCGGGCTGAACAGGAGCTCGGTTCCCGCGGGGATCTCCACTCCGCCGAGGACGACGCCGGGGCGGGCGGGCTGGCGCATCAGGATCCACGCCGGGCTGCGCAGCCGGAGCGTCTCCCTGACCAGGTTCTGGGTGAAGACGAGCTTCGGCAGGTCCTCGAAGGTGACCGGCCTCCCTCCGAGGACCTCGTCGAGCTCGGCGTGGAGCCTGCGCTCGATGTCGGGGCGGGAGCCGACTTCGTGGAAGAGCCAGGTCAGGCTGGTCGAGGCGGTCTCGATCCCGGCGGCCATGACGGTCATGACCTCGTCGTGGAGCTGGTCGGGGCTCATCGGTTCGCCCGTGTCGGCGTCGCGGGCGGCCATCAGCATGCCGAGGAGGTCCGCGCGGGGTTCTCCGTCGTCGAGGCGCTCGCGGATGAGCCGGTCGACGACCTTGCGCAACTGGGTGCCCGATTCCTGGAAGCGGCGGTTCCCGGGGGTGGGGAGGCGGTCGAGCCAGTCGACGGGCGAGACGACGCGGCGCATCAGCTCGTGGACGTAGGTGGGCAGCCAGCGCCGGATGAGGCGGACCTCCTCGTTGCCGAGGGCGCTGCCGAAGAGGGCTTTGGCCACGGCCTCGCTGCCGATCGCGTACATCTCGGAGGCCACGTCGATCGTGCTGTCGGGTGTCCAGGCCTCGGAGTACGTGGTGGCGCTCAGGCGCATGACGCCGGTGTAGGAGTTGAGCTTCTCGCGGTGGAACGCGGGGATCATCAGGCGGCGCTGGCGGCGGTGGAAGTCGCCCTCGGAGTTGGGCAGTCCATTGCCGAGGAAGGGGCGGGACTTCTGGAAGTAGCGGCCCTTCTCGTAGGAGACCGCGTCGGTGACGAGCATCTCCCGCAGGAGCGCCGGCGAGTTGACGGCGTACACGGACAGGGTGCCGAGCCGGATCTCCACCAGGTCGCCCAGGGGCCGGATCGACTGCAGTACGCCGATCGGATCGCGCAGCAGCGCCAGCGAGTGCCCCACCAGGGGCAGGCACCCGGGAGCGGTGGCGACCGTGCGGGGAGGCAGGTATGCGGGGGCGTCCGTAGTCACGTTCTCGTCCTTGGGGGTTGCGCGTTCCCGCAGCGGTTCGAAGGCGCCGGCGAGGTGGTTGCGGGGCGAACGGGCACTCCGGCGGCCCGTTGGCCGGCTTCCGATGCCCGCGGAGCCAGGCTAGGTTTGCCCGCCATCCGGACGGAATGCGCAACCGTCCGGGCTTCCTGCGCGAGAGTCCGCCACGGCCCGTTCCGGACTCTCACGCAGGTATCGCGGACGGGTGAACTCGCTGGGCCGCAGGAGCACTGCCGCCTCATGGCTACCATGAGCGTTTGATTGGTCGCGTGCTGTAACGGAGGCGCCATGCGCGGTCCACTGTCCGGTAGCGGTCCCGAGCAGGGGGTATCCCCCCTGCTCGGGCTCGCCGATGTCACTTCGAGGCCCACGGTCTTCAAATGCATGGGCCGCAGCTACAGCGCGGCCCGCTCCGACGGCGAGGTCGTCATCCAGGACGTCACGGACATCACCCATCCGCTTCCCCTGGGCTGGGCCGCACCTGGTGCGGACACCCTCTGGAGCGTTCGCACGCCCCGGGGTCTGCTGGCCGGCCGTACGGACGGGACGCTCCAGGCGGTCGCCGCGCTGCGCGGGACCTCCTGGCCGCCCCGCGACCCCGGCCTGCAGGGCGGGTAGGGGGCGCGGGGCGGGCTGCCGGTGCCGGGGGCAGCGTCGGTGCGGCGGTCGCGGCTCAGCCGGCCCGCGCGGCCTCCCGGTAACGGCGCGGGGCCACTCCGGTGGTGCGTTTGAAGGCGTTGCTGAAGGCGCTCTCGGAGCCGTAGCCCAGGGCGGATGCGATGGCCGCCACGGGGGTGTCCTCCCGGCGCAGGCTGTGCTGGGCCAGGCGCATGCGCCAGGTGCACAGGTAGGTGAGGGGAGGGACGCCCGCGACCTCCTTGAAGCGCTGGGCGAAGCTGGTGCGGGACATGGCCGCGGCGCGGGCGAGTTCGGTCAGGGTCCAGGCGCGGGCCGGGTCGCCGTGCATGAGGCGCAGGGCGGGGGCGATCCGTTCGTCGGCGAGGGCGCGCAGCCAGCCCACCGGGTAGGTGTCGGCGCTCGCGTCGGTCAGGAAGACGCGCAGGACCTGTACGAAGAGCAGCTGTGCGAGGTGCTCCGCCGCGAAGGCGGCCCCCGGTGCGGCCGACCGCATCTCGTGGAGGGTCTGATCCATGAGCCAGCAGGCCGCGGGCGCCTCGGCGGTGGTCGCGCTGACGTGCATCACGGGCGGAAGGGCGCTCAGCAGCAGGTCCTTGCCGGTGGTGTTGAGATCGATGTGGCCGCCGATCGTGACAGCGTCCCGCCCTTCGTCCCCGGCATGGAAGAAGGTCTCGGTGGTCGCCCGGAGGACGGGCAGCGCGTCGACCGGCGGCACGGCCGGGTCACTCGCCAGGGTGTACCGGCGGTCGCCGGCGAAGACGGCGATGTCGCCTGCCTCCAGGCGGACGGGGTGTTCGACGCCCTCTATCACCAGCCAGACGACTCCCTGCATCACGGCCTGGATCTTGAGCCGGCCCGGCGCCGGAAAGGCCAGCGCCCAGTCCCCGGCGGCGATGAGACCGCGGGACAAGGCGCAGCGCGCACCGGTGAGTTCGAGGGTCTCGGTGATGGGATCGCCCCAGGTCGCAGACGAGGGGTGGGGCGTGGAGGACGGTGCGGTCATGGGCGGACTCTCACGCAAGTCGTACGGACGGGCAAGCATTCACATGCTGTTGATCACCCCTCACGATGAGTGGCAGCGGCGCTTCCCCGGTCGGGGCGGTGCCCGGAAACGCCGCCGCCGTAGGCCGTGCGACCGGTGTCCCAGCGTCAGGAGGTCGTACTCGTGGGCGGATTCCAGGGCCGTGCGACGTTCCACCCGGTCGGAGTAGTGCTGCCGCCGGCCACCTTCAGGGCAGGGGTCAGTGGCAGGCCCTGGAGCAGATGAGCGGTACGTAGGTGTCGCGGGACGCGGGGTGGGAGGCCCGGCCGGTCGACGCGATGTGCGTGGTGGCCGGTGAGGCCGACGGCACGGCGAAGCTGCTCGGCGCTGCCGCCAGCCCACCGGTTACGAAGAGTGCGGTCATTGCGGCTGCGATCAGTTGCTTGCGCATCATCACTGCTCCTGCCTGTGAACCCCTGAGACGGGTCTCGATGTCCTGCCTCATCACGGTAGGCAGGAGGGATGGCAGGCGTGAATGTTCCAACGTTCGCGAAGGGTGCGCGAGAGTCCAGGACGGCCGGGGACCCCGGCCACGCAAGGAAACAGGTGGTCCCACATGCTTCAGCCGGAGATTCTGAACCCGCGGTCCTACGATCCCGCCGAGTTCGACCCGGAAACCCGACGGCTGCTGAGGGCGGTGATCGACTGGTTCGAAGGGCGCGGTAAGAAGCGGCTCGTCGAAAGCTACGCGTCGTGGTTCGCCGAATTCCTCGCCTTCGCCGGAGAGCAGGGCATCTTCGCGCACTGCCTGATCCCCTCGGCCGCCGACGGAGGCAGCGGGCGCTGGGACACCGCCCGCAATACCGCCTTCAACGAGGTCCTCGCCTTCTACGGCATCAACGGCTGGTACACCTGGCACGTCACCATGCTGGGCCTGGCCCCCGTCTGGCAGAGCGGCAACGCGACCGCCCGCCGCCGTACGGTCGAACTCCTCCGGCAGGGCCACTCGGCCGCCTTCGCGCTGTCGGAGAAGACCCACGGAGCCGACATCTACGCGACGGACCTCCTCCTCACCCCCACGGCCGACGGCGGGTTCCGCGCGAGCGGGTCGAAGTACTACATCGGCAACGGGAACGTGGCCGGCATCGTCACCGCATTCGGGCGCCGCACCGACGTCGAAGGCCCGGACGGCTACGTGTTCTTCCTGGCCGACAGCCGCCACCCGAACTACACGGCCGTCCGCAACGTCGCCAACGACCACCTCTACGTCGCCGAGATCCGCTTCGACGACTATCCCGTCACCGCCGACGACATCCTGCACACCGGCAAACCGGCCCTCGACGTCGCCCTGAACACCGTCAACATCGGCAAGTTCAACCTCGGCACCGCCGGGATCGGCGCCTGTGAGCACGCCTTCCACGAGTCCCTCAACCACGCGCACACCCGCATGCTCTACGGGCGGCGCGTCACCGACTTCCCGCACATCCGCCGGATCTTCAGCGACGCCTACCTCCGCCTGCTCGCCATGAAGATGTTCACGAACCGCGCCGTCGACTACGTGCGGTCCGCGCACGAGGACGACCGCCGCTACATCCTCTTCACGGCCATGTCCAAGACGAAGGTGACCACGGAAGCGGAGCAGGTCGTCACCCTCCTCTGGGACGCCATCGCCGCCAAGGGCTTCGAAGCCGACACCCACTTCAACTGGGTCGCACGCGACCTGCCGGGGCTGCCACGGCTGGAGGGGACCGTCCACGTCAACACCACGCTGATCCTGAAGTTCCTGCACAACTACCTGCTCGGCGACGCCCCCTACGAACCGGTGCCCTCCCGGACGGATGCCGGCGACGACGGGTTCCTGTTCCGGCAGGGGGCGAGCGGCCGACTCGGCGAGGTCCGCTTCCACGACTGGCGCCCCGCCTTCGACCACTTCGAGGACGTGCCCAACGTGGCCCGGTTCCGGGAACAGGTCGAAGGATTCCGGGAGCTGCTGACCAACTGCGGCCCGGACGCAGAACAGCGGCAAGACCTCGACTTCATGCTGCCGATCGGCCGGCTGTTCATGACCGTCGTCTACGGCCACCTCATCCTGGAGCAGGCCCGGCTGACCGGCCTGGACCGGGGCGTCCTCGACCAGATCTTCGCCCTGCTCATCAGGGACTTCGCCGGTCCGCTCACCGAACTCCACGGCAAGCCCGCCACCACGGACCAACAGCGCAAACACGCCCTCGCCTGCCTGCGCACCCCCGCCCACGACGCCGCACGGACCCACGACCTGTGGCAGGGCATCGAGGCGGTCGCCGGAACGTACGCGATGCACCCCTGAACCACTCTCCAGCGGGACGTCAACGAACTGGGCGAACTGTGCGCCCCGTAGCTCCGTGGCCCCGTAGCTCCGTGGCTCCGTGCGCGCCCAGAACGGAAACCACCGTTCTCGTTTAGTGTGGGGGGATGCCTCGCCTGACGGACGAGCGCCGGGAAGAGCGGCGCCGTCACATCCTCACCAGTGCCTGGACCTGCTTCTCCGCCAACGGCTTCCACGCCACGTCCATGGACGACGTGATCGCCGCGACCGGCATGTCCTCCAGCGCCGTCTACCGGTACTTCCGCAGCAAGGACGACCTCATCGACGCCGCCGCGGACGAGGCCATGACCCTCGTACGGAGCCTGTTCGACGGACTGCTGGCCCGGCGTCCCACCGCGTCACCGGCGCAGGTGATCGCCGCGATGGTGGGTGAGGTCCGGGACCGGGACGCCCGGTCGGAGTACGACCTCACGCGGATCGCCATCCAGTCCTGGGGGGAGGCCCTGCGCAGGCCGGACATGGAGGAGCGCACCCGGGACTTCTACCTCGGCGTGCACGGTCAGCTGGAGGCGCTGGCCCGGCGCTGGTGCGAGGAGGGCCAGGTCCCCGCGGATGCCGATCCCCGGGGGATCGCGACGGTGCTGATGACCCTCATGCCGGGGCTCCTCGTCGGCCGGCACCTGGTGGCACCCGTGTCCGCCGAGCACCTCATCGCGGGCCTGTCCTCCCTCGGATCGGCCTCCTGGACCAGCTGACGGGGCGCCCCCGAGCGGGGGCGCCCCACCAGCACGTGCCGTACCCAGCTCAGGGGCGCTGCCGTTCCGCGGCCGCGCCGTCGGAGGGTCCGGTGCTCAGCCAGGGGGAGTCGTACTCGACGCGCGACCGGTCGAGCCCGTGCGGCTCGGTCGTGTAGAGCCGCAGGCGCAGCCCGTCCGGATCGGGTACGACCAGCACCCAGCCCACCATCGCGACGACCGGCGGTGAGTGGCGGACCCCCAGGCCGTCCAGGTACGCGATCCATTGGTCCACGGCGGCACGGTCCTCGACGGCCAGGGTGAGGAGCTCGTTCCCGTCCAGGGCGCGGGCCGTCGCCGGGTCCAGCCGCAGCTCCAGCCGGCAGGGCAGGTGGGGGACGTCGAGGGCGACGGAGAACAGGGTGCCGTCGGGGCGGCGGTGGTCCAGCTCGGCCACGCGGTGGGTGCCCAGAACGGCGCCGTACCAGCGGGCGCTGCGCTCCAGGTCGCTGACGCACAGCTTGAGGTGGTGGAGGCCCTGGTGTGCCGGGGCCTTCGGCGTGGTCGTCAGGGTGCTCATGGTCAGACCAGCCCGTCTGCGAGGAGCGCGGCCTCGCGGTCCACGGCGACGCCGCGCCGCCACAGGCCGGCGATGTCCCGTACCGCGGTGATGTCGGCCAGGGGGTTGCCCTCGACCAGCAGGAGGTCGGCGCGGAGCCCGGCGGCGACGCGCCCGCGGTCGGGCAGGCCGAAGGCGTCGGCGGGGGCGGCGGTTGCGGCCGTGAGGGCCTGGGCCGGGGTGAGTCCGGCCGCGACGAGGAGGGCCAGTTCGCCGTGGTAGCTGATGCCGTGCGTGGTGGGGTGGCCGGCGCCGCCCGTGCCGTCGGTCCCGGCCAGCAGGGGCACCCCGGCCCGGAACATCCGCAGTGCGACGTCGGCCGCGTACCGGGCGTCGACCGAGACCGGCCCCACCCGCACCTCGCCCTCGCCCAGGCCTTCGGTCCGCATGCGCTCGATCTCCTTGAGCCACTGCGGGTCGGCGTAGGGCCGCAACCGGGGGTCGTCGATGAGGGCGTACTCGGCCGGGCTGTCGGTGGTACCGGTCAGCGAGGTCAGTGTAGGCACGACGAACACACCCCGGGCAGCGGCGTCTTCCACGAGGGCGTCGTCGGACGGCCCGTCGGCGGGGGCGTGGGCGAGGCCGTCGACGCCGCAGTCGATCGCGAGGCGGGCCGAGCGGCGGGTGAGGGTGTGGGCGGCGGTGCGCAGCCCGCGCCCGTGTGCGGCCCGGACCAGCGCGCGGATCGTCTCGGGGGACATGACGGGCATCGGTGTGCCGATCGCGGTGCCGTCCTCGATGAAGATCTTGAGGTGGTCCGCCCCGTCGGCCACGCGTGCCGCGACGAACGCGTCGGCGTCCTCGGGGCCGGTGACCGTGGGGAAGGGGGCCATCAGGCCGAGTTCGACCAACTGGCTCGGGTGACCGCCGGGGGCGGTGGCTCCGGTGGTCGCGATGCGCAGGTCGGCCAGGTCGTCGCGCTCGCGCGCGGCCTCCCGTACGGAGCGGGCGACCGAGGGCGTACCGCCCATGTCGAGCTCGGTGGTGATCCCGAAGAGCAGGGCCCGCCGCAGCTGTTCGGTGTCGCTCGTGTGGGTGTGGGCGTCGATCAGCCCGGGCAGCAGGGTGCGGCCGCTGCCGTCGACCACGATCGCCCCGGCCGGTGTGCCGAGGGCGGGGCCGACGGCGGTGATCACGGGACCGTCGATGAGGACGTCCTGGGGTGCGTGGAGCCTGGTGCCGTCGAAGACGGCGACGCTACGGATGAGGGTGGGGGCGGAAGCAGAAGTCGACATGTCCTTGTCTCCTTTGAACAGCCGGGTCATCGGGTGGACGGAACGGGCAGGGGCAGCGGCAGGTGCTGGGCCAGTTGGCTGAGCACCTCGGCCGGTTCGGCCGGTACTCCGTGTGCGGCGAGGTAGCCGTCGGGGCGGACCAGCAGGGGGGTGCGCAGTTCGGGCACGCGGCACACGGACAGGACGCCCTCCGGCTGCCGCCCGTCGGTCGGTCCGCTCCGGCCGGGCAGGGCAAGCGTCCAGTGCAGGCCCGCCTGCGGGACGGCCAGGGGCGAGACCCGGTCTCCCACCTGCGGGGAGTCGCGGTTGGGCTCACGCGCGTAACTGATGTCGAGCTGGGCGAGTTTGGCGGCGACCCAGTCGACGATCCCGGAGGTGGCCGCGGCCGCGGCGATGAGGTCGTTGCGGCGCTGCCCGGCGGCCGGGTCCCGAAGGGTGGCGATCTTGGCGAACTGGCTGGTGAAGGCGACCAGTTCGGCTGCCACCGGGTGCCGCTCGTCGTGGTAGCCGTCCAGCAGTTCGGCGGGGGCCGTGCCGGTGAGGACGGCGTGCAGCTTCCAGGCCAGGTTCCCGGCGTCCTGGATGCCGGTGTTCATGCCCTGCCCGCCGGCCGGGCTGTGGGCGTGCGCGGCGTCCCCGGCCAGGAAGACCGGACCGGCCCGGAATCGCTCGGCGACCCGTTCCTGGACGCGGTACGTGGAGGCGGTCACCACCTCCGCCACGCGGATGCGCCTTGCCAGAGGCCCGCGTTCGGAGATCAGCCGCTCGATGTCCACGGCGCGGGGCGCGGCCGACCCCGGCGCGGCGGGAGTCACGATGCGGTGCTGTCCGCCGGCGAGCGGAGAGAGGAGCAGCATCCCGGCGGAGGAGAGGAAGAAGGTGGTGTCGTCCTCGCCGAGGCCGCTCGCACCGGCGTCCAGGCGGACATCGGCCAGGGCGAACAACTGCTCCGGCGCCTCTCCGGGAAAACCGATCCCGGCAGCCGTCCGCACGGCGCTGTGCAGACCGTCGCAGCCCACCAGATAGTGCGCGGAGACCGATCGCAACGAGCCTTCCGGATCGGCGATCACGGCGGTGACCCCGGGAAAGTCGGGCGTGAAGCCGAGGAACCTGTGACCGCGGTGCACCCCGCCACCCAGCTTCCCCAGACGTCGGAGCAGGTGCTCTTCCGTCGTCTGCTGGGAGGCGAGCAGGACGTAGGGGTAGGGCGTGTCCAGATCGTCGTAGGGGGCGTGCAGCAGGGTGTGTTCCCGGTCGTGGACGCGGAACCCGCGCCCCCGCTCACCGGCCGCGGCGAGGTGTTCGGCGACGCTGATCCGGTCCAGGTATTCGAGGGTGCGGGGCTGGAGCGCTGCCGCTCTGCTGCCGCTCTGCACGCAGGTGTCGCGGTCGATGAGGACGTGGTCCACGCCCAGCTGCCGCAGGCTCGCGGCCAGGGCCAGTCCTACGGGACCGGCGCCGACGATCAGGACGTCCGTGTGCGGTGGGAGGGGGGTGGGAGTGGTGATGGGCGACGCAGGCATGACGCCTCCTCGTCGAGCGGGAATCCTTGCGAAATCCGCAGGAGACCCGCCACATCAAAGAGAAACGAGCGTTTTCGTTTCACTGTGAAGCTAGCACTGGAGGAGGGGTAACGCAAACGTACGTTTCTGTTTGGCGCGGCGGGTGTCAGACCTCGTTGTTCCACATGCGGAACACCGTGCACTTCCCGTGGCTGTCGAAGGTGACGGTCCACAGGTTGGCGAAGGTCCCGAGCTCCGTGTAGCGCCCGGTGCCCTCGATGGCCGCGGTGTCCCCGTTGATCGCGAGGAGGGACCACTCGAATTCCCAGCCCCCTTCCTGCCACCCGGCCCGGCCGCGCCACCCCTCGACGATCGCATCGCGGCCGATCCAGTCCGTCTCGTAGGGCCGCTCGTGATACTCGGCCTGCGGGGTGAAGAGGGCTGCGATGTCCTTGCGGCTGTTGGAGGTCCAGGCCCGCACGTACGCCTCGACCCATGCTTCGACCTGCTGTTTCGTCACCATGAGGTGTCTCCGTACGACGTGTCTGCGTGGGTCCGGCGGCTCAGCCCTGGGCGGTGGGGCGTACGACGATCTCGCTGACGTCGACCTCGACGGGCTGGCCGATGGCGTAGTCGATCGCCGCGGCGATGGCGTCAGCGGGCATGGCGATCTTCAGCATGTCCTCGGTCGCCTCGCGCACCGCCGTGTCGGTGATGCCCTCGGCCAGCTCGCTCCTGGTCAGTCCGGGGCTGATCACGGTCACCCGCAGGTCTCGGCTCTCCTGCCGCAGGCCCTCGGACAGGGCCCGGACCGCGAACTTGGTCGCGCTGTAGACGGCGGCGGTCGGGTCGACGCGGTGCCCCGAGACGGAGGCGATGTTCACGATGTGGCCGGAGCCCTGCGCGCGCATGAGAGGAAGCACCGAGGCGATGCCGTGCAGCACGCCGCGCACATTCACGTCGATCATGCGGTTCCACTCGTCGACCTTGAGTGCGGCCAGCGGAGATAGCGGCATCACGCCCGCGTTGTTCACCAGGACGTCGATGCGGCCGTACCGGTCCTGCGCGGCCTTGACGAAGGCCTGCACGCTGTCCAGGCTGGTCACGTCCAGTGCCTGGTGGTGGGCCTCCCCGCCGTTGCCGCGGATCTCCTCGGCGAGGGCGGCGATGCGGTCCGTACGTCGGGCTCCCAGCATCACCTGGTGCCCCGACGCGGCCACCCGCCGGGCCGTCGCCTCACCGATACCGCTGCTCGCCCCGGTGATCAGTACGACCTTGCCTGCGGAAATGGACGGGACGGTCATGAGAACCCCTTCGATCAAGCCGGCGATGGCCGACCGGGTGGTCGTCCACCCACCCTCCGATCCTGAAGGCGATCGCCTCGGGCAGGCAGGGCGAGACTTCCTGGGTGCGCCACTCCCAGGAACCAGCCGCGTACGATCGAGGCATGAGCGGGTACGAACTCGGCGAATTCCTGCAAGCGCGGCGCTCCCGTCTGAAGCCCGCAGAAGTGGGCCTTCCGACCTACGGGCACCGCAGGGTCGCGGGGCTCCGGCGCGAGGAGGTCGCCGTGCTGGCCGGCGTCAGCGCCGACTACTACACGCGGCTCGAACAGGGGCGCGAACGCAACCCCTCCGGCCAGGTCATCGACGCCCTCTCGCGGGCGCTGCGCCTGAACGCCGACGCCCACTGGCACGCCTACCGTCTCGCCGGCCTCCTGCCGCCGGCCGAGGCCGCCGGCGAGTCGGACGCAGTGGACCCGGCCCTGCTCCAGCTCATGGAGTCCTTCCCCACCGCGGTCGCCTACGTCATCAACCGCCGCCTCGAAGTACTCGCGGCCAACGCCCTGGCCGATGCCCTCCTCTCACCACTCGCCGACCGGCGCCAAGTACTGCGTTCCCTCTTCCTGGACCCCGCGGCCCGAGGGCTCTACGCGGACTGGCACAGCGTCGCGAAATGCTCGGTCGAAGCCCTGCGCCTGGCTGCCGGACACCATCCGGACGATTCCCGGATGACCGCCACGATCAAGGAACTGCGCAGCAGCAGCGAGGAGTTCGAGCAGATGTGGCGCAGTCACGGCGTCAGTTCATTCGGCCTCAGGCCCAAGACCTTCAACCACCCCGCGGTGGGCCGGTTCACCCTCACGTACCAGTCCTTCGACGTCCAGAACACGCCCGGTCAGCACCTCTTGATCGGCACTGCCGAGCCGGGCAGCACGGACGCCGACGCCCTCGCCCTCCTCGGCTCCTCGATGGCGGTGCTCGCATCAGGACCGGCGGAACGCCACTGACGTGACACCGTTGACCGTGGCGTCACCTTGCAGGAAACCGATCCCGACCCCTTCGGTGAACGCGTGTGGATAGTTGAGTTCCGGCGTGGTCAGTGCGCTCAACTCGGCGAGTTGGGAGGGGTCCAGGGTCACGGCCGCCGATGCCAGGTTGTTCTCCAACTGGTCGAGGGTCCGGGCTCCGACCAGCACCGAGGTGACGGGGTCCTGCTGGCGCACCCACGCCAGGGCGACGGCCGCGACCGTCGTACCCAGGTCCTGTGCGATGCGTTCCAGTACGTCCAGGAGTACGAACGTGTCCTCGGTCAGCAGCGGGGCCGCGTAGCCGGCGCGCCCGGATCCCGGAACGGCGGTGCGGGTGCGGGAGTACTTCCCCGACAGGACTCCGGAGGCGAGCGGGCTCCAGGGGGTGATGCCCAGCCCGAACGCGCGGGCGGCGCCGAACTGTTCGCCCTCCACGGTACGGGCCAGCAGCGAGTACTCCACCTGGAGCGCGGCCACGGATTCCCAGCCCCGCAGCCGGGCGGTCGTCGCGGCCTGGGCCACCCACCAGGCGGGCGTGTTCGACAGTCCGATGGCACGGACCTTCCCCGCGTGGACCAGGTCGTTCAGGGTCGACAGCGTCTCCTCCAGGGGAGTGTGCCGGTCCCACATGTGCATCCAGTACACGTCCACGTAGTCGGTGCGCAGCCGCCGCAGCGACGCGTCCAGTTGCGCGAGTACGGCCTTGCGCCCGGCTCCGCCCGCGTTCGGATCGGGAGGGTCCATGGTGCCGCCGAACTTGGTGGCCAGCACCACACGGTCGCGGACCCCGGGCCGCTCCGCGAAGTACGCCCCGAGCGTCTCCTCCGACGCCCCGCCGTTGTACAGGTTCGCGGTGTCGATGAAATTCCCGCCCACCTCCAGATAACGGTCGATGATCGCGAAGGACTCCTCCTGCGCCGAGCCCCAGCTCCCGTCGTCGAACGTCATCGCGCCCAGCGCCAGCGGACTCACCCTCAGCCCCGAACGGCCGAGCGTGACGTACGAACCCAACAACGCCATGACCGTGCCACCTCCTCGTCCTCTTCCACGGCCGGAACCGGCTGGTATCCCGCCACCAGGAGACTCGCCCCGGCGCCGTATCCATGGAAGGCCACGCCGGAGGGGGTACCGCACTCCTAGGAACAGGGCCTCCCGACGCGTCACCGCGCCCGCCTCACACCCCGCCGTCCGGAAATCGCGACAGGAAGCCCCAACGGACTCCCACCCCGGCGAACCCGCCCCCGAGCTGGACGTGGAGGAGGTCCTGCTCCCGACGGCCCAAGACCCCCACCGCCAAAGAAGATTCTTCATCTGCTGGTGGTACAGCAGCGGCACCCATGCTGACCAGGGGAAACGACAGTTCGTGCGGCTCTTTGGCGGGGCCTCCAGGTGAGTTGTTCTTCCGAGGTTCCGGTCCACCGGCGGTTTGCTCGGCGAGGAGCGCATGGGACCGGGCCCGGCCGGGTGCGAGCCGCCGTTCCTGCGGACTCGCGATCCCCGCCGGGCCGTCGGCCCCGTCGCCGCCTCAGTGGCGGGCGCTCTGCGGGTTGCGTCGTACGCCGGCTGCGGCGAGGGCGGCTCCGATGACGCACAGGGCGCCGGTGACGAGCGCGGCGGTGTGGACTCCGTTGATGAATGCCTGGCCGCTGCCCTCGATCACCGCGGCCTTCAGCTGCGCCGGCATGTCTCCGGAGACGGGTGAAATACCCATGGCCACCGCGTCCTTGGCCTCGTGCAGGCCCTCGGCCATGGGTGCGGGCACCCCGGCGGAGGTGAGTTCGGTGGTCAGGGTCGAGTTGACCCGGCTGCTGATCAGGGACACGAGTACGGAGGTTCCGAGCGCGCCGCCGATCTGGAGTGCGGTGGCCTGGAGCCCGCCCGCGACGCCGGCGTCCTTGACGGGGGAGTTGCCCACGATGGCGTCGGAGGAGGCGGCCATCACCATGCCCACGCCGAGGCCCAGGGCGATGAAGGGGGGCCACATCGCGACGTACGGCGAGTCCACGCCCCATGCGAGTACGCCGAAGGCGGCGCCGCCTTGCAGCGCCATGCCGAGCGGCATGGACAGTCCCGCGCCGTACTTCTCGGTGAGCTTCGCGCCCAGCGGCGAGGCGATCACGGAGGCCAGGCTCAGCGGCAGGGTGCGGACGCCCGCTTCGACGGGGGTGAAGCCGCGTACGTTCTGCAGGTACAGCATGACGAAGAAGATCACGCCGAGCAGGACGAAGAAGTTGATCGCGGTGATGATCGTGCCGATGGTCAGCGCGCGGTTGCGGAACAGCCGCATGGGCAGCAACGGGTGCTCCACCCGCGTTTCGTACCAGCCGAAGACCAGGAGGATCGCGAGGCCGGCGGCGAGCGCGCCCAGCGTCGAGCCGGAACTCCAGCCCCACGTCTCGCCCTTGACCACACCGAACACGACGACGAGCAGTCCGACCGCGAGCAGGATCACACCGGGGACGTCGAAGCGCTGGTTGCCGGAGACGGTGGCGTTCTTGCTCTGCGGCAGCACGAGTGCGCTGAAGACGAGCGCGACGACGCCGATCGGAGCGTTGATGTAGAAGACGGACTCCCAGTTGACGTGCTCGACGAGGAGCCCGCCGACGATGGGGCCGAGCGCGGTGGACACCGACGACACCATCGCCCAGATGCCCACGGCCATGCCGAACTTCTTCGGCGGGAACACCGCGCGCAGCAGCCCGAGCGTGTTGGGCATCAGCAGCGCGCCGAAGAAGCCCTGTACGGCGCGGAAGGCGATGACTCCCTCGATCGACCCGGCCAGGCCGATGGCGACCGACGCGAGCGTGAAACCGATGACGCCGATCAGATAGAAGGTGCGCCGGCCGAAGCGGTCACCGAGCTTCCCGCCGAGGATCAGGGCCGCGGCCAGGGCCAGCAGGTAGGAGTTGGTGACCCATTGCAGGTCGGCGGTGGAGGCGTTCAGGTCCCGGCCGATCTCCGGGTTGGCGATCGCGACGACGGAGCCGTCCAGACCGACCATGAACAGGCCGAAGGCGACGGCGATCAGCGTCAGCCAGGGATTGGCGCGGCGGCCCACCGGAGCGGCGGGACGGATGTGTGCGGGCAGGGGAGAGCTGTCCACGGCAGTGGAGGACATGGAGGTGCCTTGCTTCCTCGTACAGATGGAGGTCGACGGGACGCGCGTACGCGTGCGCCGTCAGTGGGCGGCGGGGTGAATGTGCCGCGCCAAGCCCCGCAGCGCGCCGAGCACGGACCCGATGGCGTCGAGATCCCCGTCGGTGAGGGTGTGCAGCGCCTCGACGAGGTACCCGTCCAGGAGGCTCCCGACCTCGTCGAGGCGCTGCCGGGCCTCGGCCGTCAGGTGCAGGTGCGCGACCCGCTTGTCCGCGGGGTCCTGCCTGCGCTCCAGCAGCCCCTGGCCCGCCAGCTGGGTGACCAGGGCGCTCACGTTGTTCGGCTTCATCAGCAGGACGTCGGCGGCCTCGCGCACCGTGACACCGTCACGCTCGCCGACGAGCCGCAGGAGCGCCAGCTGGCTCTCGGGCGGCTTGGGGTGCGGAAAGTCCTGGGCGAGGCGCCGGTCCAGTGCCCGGTTCAGCGCGGGCAGGACGGCCGACATCGCTGACGCGATCTGCCGGATGTCCTGCTCGGACGCGCTGGGGGTGGCCATGCAGGCAATATAAGTATGCCTAGATACCTATGTCAACATAGCCATTGGCTCGTCATGTCGGGTGGATCGCCGTCCCGGCCGCTACGCAAGGCGCTGACTCCTAGGCCTGACGGGTGGACGTCTCGTCTCCGATGTAGTTGTCCAGTTCCAGTGCGCGCGCCACGGTGGTCCGTCCTTCTCGTGTGCTCTCGTACAGGTGGTGCCGGCCGGCGGGACTCCGGTGTGCGGTGGAGTCCATGAGCGCCGCGCCGGGACCACCTCGCGTGTGACCGGTCGGTCAGTGGTCCCTACGGCCGGGACGTTCCTCGTACGGGGTGGCACGGGAGCCGTCGACGCCGACCTCCAGGCGGCCGACCCGCTCGATCTCCACGACCACGCGGTCTCCGTGACTCAGCGGGCCGACTCCGGCGGGGGTACCCGTGGCGATCACGTTGCCGGGGTGGAGGGTCATGACGGAGTAGGTGTAGGCGATCAGGTCGCGGATGCCGTAGATCAGGTGGGCCGTGTTGGTCCGCTGTCGGGTGGCGCCGCCCACGTCGCAGCGGAGGTCGAGGGAGTCCGGGTCCGGGATCTCGTCCGCGGTCACGATCCAGGGGCCGATGGGGGTGAAGGTGTCGAACGACTTGCGGGTGGAGCGGTCTTCGCCGGAGCGGACGGTGATGTCCAGCAGGCACGTGTAGCCGAAGACGTGGTCCAGGGCCTCGTCAGGGCCGACGTGCGCGGCGGTGCGACCGATGACGACGCCGAGCTCGCCCTCCTGGTCTGTGCGCTTGTCGGAGTAGGGCAGCAGGATGTCCTGGCCCGGTCCGATGACCGACGAATTGGCCTTCAGGAAGACTCCGAGGTCGGCGACCGACGTGGAGTACTCCATCTCGGCCTTGTGGTCGAGGTAGTTGACCGGTGCGCCGATGATCTTTCCAGGGCGGGGGAGTGGGGCTTCCAGGACGGCCTCGGCGAGCGGTATCCGCGCACGGCCGGCGAGGTCCAGGTCTAGGGGGCCGTGCCGGTCGGCGGTCTCGATGTGGTGGTGGAGTGCTCCGGCCGCGCCGAAGGTTCCGGAGCCGGCGAGCAGTTCGGTCACGTCGACGAGGTCGTCCCCGTCGAGGAGCCCGATACGTCCTTTGTTGAACAGGGCGCCGGTCGTTGGCGAGCTGGACGATGAGCTCGGCCAGGTCGGTCTCGTAGGCCCGGATGCCCTCGGCCTCCAAGGCCTCGTTGAGGCCGATCTCCTGGGTGTCCATCGACTTGACCTTCACGACTTCGGTCTCGCCGGTGGCCTTCACCAGGTCCGCGACGATCCGGTTGGCCTCGGCGGCGTCGCAGGCCCAGTGGACGATGCCACCGGCGGCCGTGACGGCTTCCTCCAATTGGAGGAGATAGCGGTCGAGGTGACGGAGCGTGTGGTCCTTGATCTGCTTCCCCGCCTCCCGCAGGGCTGCCCAGTCCTCGAGTTCGCCGACGGCGCGGGCCCGTTTGTCGCGGATGGTGTGGGTGGCGTGCCGGAGGTTGGCACGCAGCCGCTCGTCCCCGACGGCCTCACGGGCTGCTTTCGGGAACGCCGGCATTCCTACGAAGGTTCCGCTCACAGCGCGGACCTCCCTTCCGTGCTCGCGAGGATCTCCGCGATGTGGACCGGCCGCATGTCCACCTTCAGCCGGGACATGGCCCCGCCGAGGTGCATCAGACACGAGTTGTCCGCCGCACAGAGCGCCTGCGCGCCCGTCGACTCGGCGTTGCGGATCTTGTCGGCACCCATCGCGGCCGAGACATCGGCGTTCTTGACCGCGAAGGTGCCGCCGAAACCGCAGCACTCGTCCGCACCCGGCAGCTCGACCAACTCCAGGCCCTTGACGGCCCGCAGCAACCGGTACGGACGCTCTCCCAGGCCGAGGCTGCGCAGCCCGTGGCAGGTGGGGTGGTAGGTGACGGTGTGGGGGTAGTACGCGCCGACGTCCGTCACCCCCAGCACGTCCACGAGGAACTCCGTCAGCTCGTACGTCGCGGGCACCACGGGGGCCAGGGTGGCGGACAGGGTCCCGCCGCGGCCCTCGGCCCGCGCTCGTTCGCCCATGCGCGGGTACAGCTCGCGCACCATCGCGGCGCACGACCCGGACGGTGTGACGATCGCGTCGTAGCCGGTGAACACGCGGGCGAAGTGCAGGGCGAGCGGCTCGGCCTCGTGCCGATAGCCGGTGTTGTAGTGCGCTTGCCCGCAACAGGTCTGAGCCATGGGGAAGTCGACGTCGACGCCCAGCCGGGTCAGGAGCTTCACCACCGCCTTGCCGGTGTCGGGGTACAACGTGTCGTTCAGACACGTCAGGAACAGGGCGACACGCATGGTGCTCCTTCGTAGCGACTGTTGGACCGCGGGCGGGCGCGGGGGACGCTTCGACCCGCGCCCGCGCACAGCGGTCAGGGAGGGGTGATCCGCTCGGCTGCGGCGGCCCAGGCCGCCCGGGCACTGGTCGGTTCGTAGCGGGCCAGGGGCTGGGTACGCGCCAACAGCTCCCGCATGGCCGCGCGATCGCCGACGAGTCCCTGGGCGCGCGCCTGTACGAGCACGTTTCCGAGGGCTGCCGCCTCCGCCGGACCGGCCACCACCGGCAACCCGCACGCGTCAGACGTCAATTGGCACAGCAGGGCGTTGCGTGCTCCTCCACCCACGATGTGAATGACGTCGACCTCCCGGTCGGCGAGGCGCTGTGCGTCCTGGACGGCCTTACGGTGGGCGAGCGCCAGGGAGTCGAGGATGCACCGGGTCGTCTCGGCGGGCGTACGCGGCACCGGCTGGCCCGACCTGCCGCACGCCTCGGCAATGCGCTGCGGCATCCGGCCGGGGGCGAGGAAGTCGGGGTCGGCGGCATCCACAACGGAAACGAGGCCCGGAACTTCCGCGGCGGCCTTCAGCAGCGGAACGAGACCGGTGTCTTCCCATTCCCGCATGCACTCCTGCAGGAGCCACAGCCCCATGACGTTGCGCAGGTAGCGGACGGTCCCGTCGATCCCCAGTTCGTTGGTGAAGTTCGCACGGCGGCTCGCTTCGGTCAGGACGGGTGATTCGAGCTCCAGGCCGACCAACGACCAAGTGCCGGTGCAGATGTACGCGAAGCGCTCGTCCCGCGCTGCGGGAACGGCGACAACGGCCGAGGCGGTGTCGTGCGAAGCGACCGTGGTGACCGGCACGGGACCGGCCACCCCCGTGGAGTCGAGGACCTCGGGCAGCAGGAGGCCCGCGGGATCGCCGGGACGCCGCAGGGGCGGGAACAGGCTGAGGTCGATGTCCGCGGCATCGGCGACGGCGTACGACCAGCTTCCCGTGCGCGGGTCGAGCAGCTGGGTGGTGGAGGCATTGGTGAGCTCGGTCCCCTCCTGGCCCGTCAGCCAGTAGGAGACCAGGTCGGGGATCAGCAGGAGCCGCCGAGCGGCGGCCAACTGCGCAGTGCTCCGGGCGGCCGTCAGTTGGTACAGGGTGTTGAAGGGCACGTACTGAATGCCGGTCTGCGCGTACAGTCGCTCGGCCGGGTCCTTGGACCACACCTTTTCAGGCACTCCCTCGGTGCGGGCGTCCCGGTAGTGCACGGGATTGCCGAGCAGGGCGCCGTCGTCGTCGATCAGCCCGTAGTCCACGGCCCAGCTGTCGATTCCGACCGAGGCGAGGCGTCCGCCCGTGGTGGCTCCGGCCGCGCGCAGTCCGTCGAGGACGCCCGCGTACAGGCTGAGGATGTCCCAGTGCAGCGTGGCACCGGCACGCACGGGCCGGTTGGGGAAGCGATGGGCCTCGGCCAGTTCCAGGGTGCCGGGGCCGACGCGGCCGACCATGACGCGTCCGCTGGACGCGCCGAGGTCGACCGCGGCGAACGGCTGCGGCTCGGTGCTCATCGCAGGAACGCGGCGGCGACGCCGGCATCGACGGGGATGTGCAGGCCGGTGGTGTGGCTGAGGTCGCCACTGGTGAGCACGAGCACCGCGTTCGCGACGTGCTCGGGCAGCACCTCGCGCTTGAGGAGCGTGCGCTGGGCGTAGAACTCGCCGAGCTTCTCCTCCTCGATGCCGTACGTGGCGGCACGCTGCGCGCCCCAGCCGCCGGCGAAGATCCCCGAGCCACGGACGACACCGTCGGGGTTGACCCCGTTCACGCGGATGCCGTGTTCTCCGAGCTCGGCGGCGAGCAGGCGGACCTGGTGTGCCTGGTCGGCCTTGGTGGCGGAATAGGCGATGTTGTTAGGGCCGGCGAAGACGGCGTTCTTGGACGCGATGTAGACGATGTCGCCGCCCAGGCCCTGGTCCCGCATGATCCGCGCGGCCTCGCGGGAGACGAGGAAGGAGCCGCGGGCCATGATGTCGTGCTGCAGGTCCCAGTCCTTGGCGGTGGTCTCCAGGAGCGGCTTGGAGATGGAGATGCCCGCGTTGTTGACGACGAGGTCGACGCCGCCGAAGGCGAGCACAGCCTCCTGGAACGCGCCCGTGATCTGCTCCTCCGAGGTGACGTCGACGCGGACCGCCACGGCCCTGTCAGGGCCGCCGAGCTCTTCGGCGACGGCCGCGGCGTTGTCCTCGTTCAGGTCGGCGACCACCACGCAGGCCCCCTCCGCCGCCAGTCGGTGGGCGATCGCCCTGCCGATGCCGCTGCCCGCGCCCGTGACCAGCGCGATGCGGGTGGCCAGCGGCTTGGGCGCGGGCATCCGCCGCAGCTTGGCCTCTTCCAGCTCCCAGTACTCGATGCGGAACTTCTCGGCCTCGTCGATCGGCAGGTAGCTGGAGACGGCCTCCGCGCCGCGCATCACGTTGATCGCGTTGACGTAGAACTCGCCCGCCACGCGCGCGGTCTGCTTGTCCTTGCCGAACGAGAACATGCCGACACCGGGCACCAGCACGATCGCGGGATCCGCACCGCGCAGGGCGGGGGAGTCGGCGGTGGCGTGGCGCCGGTAGTAGGCGGTGTACTCCTCGCGGTAGGCGAGGTGCAGTTCCCGCAGGCGGGCGACGGCCTCGCCAAGGGGTGCGGTGGGCGGCAGGTCGAGGACCAGGGGCCGCACCTTGGTGCGCAGGAAGTGGTCGGGGCAGGAGGTGCCCAGCGCGGCCAGCCTCGGGTGCTCGGCGCGGGCGACGAAGTCGAGTACGGCCTCGCCGTCGTTGAAGTGCCCGACCTGCGCCCGGTCCTGGGAGGCGATGGCCCGGATGTGCGGAGCCAGGGCGGCGGCCCGGGCCCGGCGGTCCCCCTCCGGCAGCGGCTCGTATCCGCTGATGACCGGCCCGAACGGCTCCGACCGGCCACGCTCCCCGAGGAACTGCTCGGCGGTGCGGATGATGTGCAGCGAGTTGCGCCGGCACTCCTCACTGGAGTCGCCCCAGGCGGAAATGCCGTGGCCGCCGAGGACACAGCCGATGGCCTGCGGGTTCGCCTCCTTGACGGCGGCGATGTCCAGGCCGAGCTGGAAACCGGGGCGCCGCCAGGGCACCCACACCACCGTGTCGCCGAAGCACTCGGCGGTCAGCTTCTCACCGTCCGCCGCACAGGCCAGTGCGATGCCCGAATCCGGGTGGAGGTGGTCGACGTGCGCGGCGTCCACCAGGCCGTGCATGGCCGTGTCGATGGAAGGCGCGGCCCCGCCCTTGCCGTGCAGGCAGTAGTCGAAGGCGGCCACCATCTCGTCCTCGCGCTCCACGCCGGGATAGACGCCCACGAGGGCGCGCAGCCGGTCGAGGCGCAGGACGGCGAGCCCGTCCTCCGTGAGGGTGCCGAGGTCGCCCCCGGAGCCCTTGACCCACATCAGCTCGATGTCGCCGCCGGTGACGGGGTCGGTGGAGGTGCCCTTCGCGGAGGTGTTCCCGCCCGCGTAGTTGGTGTTGCGCGCGTCCGCGCCGAGCTGGTGAGAGCGCTCCAGCAGAGCGGCGGCTTCGGGGTGCAGAGTCATATCGCTACGTGTCCTCAGGTCCGTGACGGGGTGGAGTGGGGGTACGGGCGCTGGCGGGACTCACGCACCCCAGCCCGCCTGCGCGCCGCCGACCCGCTCGGCGGCGGTCTTCTGCGCCCAGCCGGAGCGGTGGTATGCGCCGACCGGGTCGGCGTCCAGGCCCAGCTCTTCCCGGACCTCGGCGAGCAGGGGCCGCACATCGGTGTTGTAGGCGTCCATGAGGGCCGCGTTCGCAGCCAGGACATCGCCGGAACGCTGGGCCGCGGCCAGCGCGTTCCGGTCGACGAGGAGGGCCTTCGCGGTCGCCTCCTGGACGTTCATCACCGAGCGGATGATCGCGGGGATCTTCGCCTCGATGTTGTGGCACTGGTCGAGCATGAACGCCACGTCCGGCGTGAAGCCGCCGCCGCGGATCACCTCGTACATGATCCGGAAGAGCTGGAAGGGGTCCGCGGCGCCCACCATCAGGTCGTCGTCGGCGTAGAAGCGCGAGTTGAAGTCGAAGGCGCCGAGCTTCCCTTCGCGCAGCAGCGTCGCGACGATGAACTCGATGTTGGTGCCCGGCGCGTGGTGCCCGGTGTCCACGACGACCTGCGCCCGCTCGCCCAGCTTCAGGCAGTGCGCGTAGGCGGTGCCCCAGTCCGGTACGTCCGTGGCGTAGAAGGCGGGCTCGAAGAACTTGTACTCCAGAAGCATCCGCTGGTCCTCGCCCAGCCGGCCGTAGACCTCGGCAAGGGCCTCGGCCAGACGGTCCTGGCGTGCGCGGATGTCGTCCTGGCCGGGGTAGTTGGTGCCGTCCGCGAACCACAGCTTCAAGTCCCTGGACCCGGTGGCGTCCATGATGTCCACGCACTCCAGGAGGTGACCGACCGCCTTCTTCCGGACCTTCGGATCGGGGTGACAGACGCTGCCCAGCCTGTAGTCGTCGTCCTGGAAGACGTTCGAGTTGATCGCGCCCAGACGCAGTCCGCGCTCGGCCGCGTCCGCGGCGAGAGCCCCGTAGTCGTCCACCCGATCCCAGGGGATGTGCAGGGCGACGCTCGGCGCGGCCCCGGTCAGCTCGTGGACCTTGGCGGCGTCGTCGAGCTTCTCCTGCGGAGTGCGGGGCACCCCGGGCTGGGAGAAGACCTTGAAGCGGGTGCCGGAATTGCCGTACGCCCACGACGGCGTCTCGATGGCCTGGGTCTTCAGGGCAGCCTTCACGGTGGCGTGGTCGGTCACTGGGCGCTCCTGCGGCATGAAGATGAAATGAAACGATTCAATTCCTTGCTCGGAAGCTAAGAGCTTGGCCAACTGCCTGTCAAGGGTGCCCTTCTCGCATAGCGGCGGCCCGGCTGTTGCTGATGTGGGCGCTGGGGTTAAAACGATTCATCTAGTAACCTGAACGCCCGTTGCCGGCCCGTACTGCCTGGAGGTCTGGGCCCATGGCCCCATCGGTGGGGATCAAAGACGTCGCCCGTGCTGCCGGCGTGTCCGTGGGAACCGTCTCGAACGTGATCAACCGCCCGGATTCGGTCTCCGAAACCACCAGGCTCCGGGTGCAATCCGCCATCGACCGGCTCGGCTACGTACGCAGCGAGTCCGCACGCCAGCTACGCGCCGGCCACAGCCGCATCCTGGGGCTGCTCGTCCTCGACATGGCCAACCCCTTCTTCGTCGACATCGCGAAGGGTGCCGAACGCGCCGCGCGCCGGGCGGGACTGGGCGTCATGGTGTGCAACAGCGGGCAGAGCCCCGCCGAGGAGGCCGAATACCTCGCGCTCTTCGCGGAGCAGCGGGTGCGGGGCGTGCTCCTCACACCCGCCGACGCCAGCGGCCGTAACCTCGAGGCGTTCCGGCGGCACGGCATTCCCTTCATCGTCGTCGACCGGGTCGCCGAGGGGGCCGACCAGTGTTCGGTCTCGGTCGACGACGTGATCGGCGGGGCCCTGGCCGTGCGCCACCTCATCGATGCCGGGCATCGTTCCATCGCCTACGTGTCCGGGCCCGAGGAGCTCAGCCAGGTCAGGGACCGGCGCACCGGGGCATGGAACGCGCTGACCGAAGCGGGCCTGGCGCAGTCGGCGCTGTTCGAGCTGCCGGCCGGAAGCCTCGACGTGGCCGCGGGCCGGGACGCGGGATCGCGCTTCCTGGGCCTGTCCGACCGGCCGACCGCGGTCTTCTGCGCCAACGACCTGCTGGCCCTTGGATTCCTGCAGACCATGTACGCCGCCGGCGTGCGGGTCCCCGACGACGTGGCCATCGTCGGCTACGACGACATCGAATTCGCCGCGGCGGCGGCGGTCCCGCTGACGTCCGTGCGGCAGCCGGCCGTCACGATGGGCACGCTGGCGGCCGAGATGCTCCTTGAGGAGACGGGGGCAGCCGGGGCCGCACACGAGCACCGGCACATCGTGCTGCAGCCGGAACTGGTGGTGCGCAGCTCCTCTCTGCCCTCGCGGTGAAACGGAACCGGGAGGGCAGAGAGGGCGGCCAGTCGATGGTGAGGGTTCGCTGCCCGGTGGCACCGCGAGATCTGCCCGGCATCGGCCCGTTCTCCGCCGAGCTGATCCTCATCCGCGGCGCCGGACACCCTGACGTCCAGACCGGCCTGCTGGGCGCCGGCGGCCGGGCTGCCGGACGAACGCGTGAGGAGCGGGGCGGGGGAGTGTGAACGTGCACCACGGGTAGGCGCCCGATATGTCATGTAAAGAGCCGTGTGAGCCCTCGTGTGCGCCTCCGCTTGGGCGGGGTGAGCCGTGAGGCTGCGTACGAGTCGCCCGGACCGTCCTGGATGGACGCGCCTGCGCGCGGGGAGCGGGTTCCGGTACGTCGATTCCGAAGGGCGTCGTGTCACTGACGACGCGGAGCGGTCCCGGATCAAGGCGCTGGTCATCCCTCCGGCTTGGCGGGACGTGTGGGTCTGCCCCTGGGGGAACGGGCACATCCAGGCGATGGGGACGGACGCCGCCGGGCGGCGTCAGTACCTCTATCACGAACGGTTCCGCGAGCTGCGTGAAGCGTCCAAGCATGATCACGTACTGGAGGTGTCCGCGCGCCTGCCGTTCCTGAGGGAGGCGGTCGAGGAGGACCTGCGTGGGCGGGGACTGGTACGGGACCGGGTGCTCGCCTGCGTGGCGCGGCTGCTGGACCTCGGCTTTTTCCGGATCGGGGGAGCCGCGTACCGGCGCGACCACGAGGCGTACGGCCTGACCACACTGCTGCGGGAACACGCACGGTGCGCCCGGGGGCAGGTCCGCTTCGACTTCCCGGGCAAGTCGGCCCAGCAGCAGGTTCGGTCGATCGAGGATCCGGCCTCCTTCGCGGTGGTCCGGGCGCTCCTGCGGCGCGATGACCGCCCGCAGCTCTTCGTCTACCGGCAGGCGGGCACCTGGCACGACGTACGCGCCGAGGAGGTGAACGAGTACCTGCGGGACAGGGCCGGCGCCGATCTCACCGCGAAGGACTTCCGCACGTGGCACGCGACGGTGCTCGCCGCCGTGGCCCTCGCCGTGTCCGAGGGGATGGCCGAAGGCTCGCTCGCCCGTCGTCGGAGCGCGGAGGCGCGGGCCGTGCGTGAAGTGAGCCGCTACCTGGGCAATACGCCGGCTGTCTGCCGTGCGTCCTACATCAACCCGCGCGTGGTGGAGCTGTTCGAGGACGGCATCACGATCCGGCCCGCGCTCGACGCGCTCGGCGCGAGCGCCGCGCAGGGGGACCCCGCGACGCACGGCGCCGTGGAGGACGCAGTACGTCGGCTTCTCGCCGAGGGGCATCCGTGAGCGGATCGTCGTGGCGGCCGACCCCTGAAGCCGACGCTTCCGTCGGCCACTCGTCATGCGGGTCGTACGCGACGGGGTGGAAAGCGGACCGGGCGCATCAGGTTGATCGGCGCGGTCGGGGGCGCGACCACCTACCTGCCGGACACATGGGCCGCGGCCCTGATGAAACGCGCGGGCATCGACCGGCTCTCCGCCCTCCACACCGCCATCGACCTCGTCCGTCGCCGCGGCACCATCTCGGTGTCCGGGGTGTATGGCGGTGCGGTCGATCCCATGCCCCTGCTGATGATGTTCGACAAGCAGCTGCAGCTGCGCACGGGCCAGGCCAACGTCTGGCGCTGGGTGGACGACATCCTCCCCCTGCTCACCGACGGGGACCTGCTCGGCGTCGACGACTTCGCCACGCACCACCTGCCGCTCGAGCAGGCACCGGACGCGTACGAGATGTTCCAGAAGAAGCGCGACGGCGCCGTCAAAGTCCTCTTCACCCCATGACGTGAGCGACGGTCGGCCCGTCACGTCCCCATTTCACCCCGAGACACAGGAGAAATGATGACCGCGAAGCGCACTCCGAAGGCCTCCGCCCCCAAGTCGGGCGAGCCCAGCCTGCCGGGCAAGCCGGGCCCCGTGTCGCCACCGCCGGCCGAGCCCACGCAGCCGGTGGACCCGTTGCCCCCGAAGGCGGATCAGGACGGCCCCGAGACGATGAGCCCGACCGGGCAGGCCACGGGCGCTGGCCAGGCGCGGGTGGCGCAGGGAAGTGCGTACCTGACCACTGGGCAGGGCACGCGTCTGCCGGACACCGATCACTCGCTCAAGGCGGGCCCGCGCGGTCCGGTCCTCCTCCAGGACCACCATCTGCGCGAGAAGATCACCCACTTCGACCACGAACGGATCCCGGAGCGGGTGGTCCACGCGCGGGGCGCCGCAGCCCACGGTGTCTTCAAGGGGTACGGAGCGGCCGCCGAGGTGTCCAAGGCCGCGTTTCTGGCGAAGGGTGTGGAGACACCTGTGTTTGTAAGGTTCTCCACCGTCCTCGGCTCGCGCGGCTCGGCCGACACGGTGCGCGACACCCGGGGCTTCGCCACGAAGTTCTACACCGGCGAGGGCACCTTCGACCTGGTCGGGAACAACATCCCGGTGTTCTTCATTCAGGACGCGGTCAAGTTCCCCGACGTCATCCACGCCGGCAAACCGCATCCGGACCGGGAAATCCCGCAGGCGCAGAGCGCGCACGACACGTTCTGGGACTTCGTGTCCCTGCACACCGAGGCCACCCATCACACCATCTGGAACATGTCCGACCGCGGCATCCCGCGGTCCTACCGGATGATGGAGGGCTTCGGGGTCCACACCTTCCGGCTGGTCAACGCGGCCGACGAGAGCGTGCTGGTGAAGTTCCACTGGAAGCCGAGGCTGGGCGTGCACTCCCTGGTCTGGGAGGAAGCGCAGTTGATCTGCGGCATGGACCCCGACTTCCACCGCCGTGACCTGGCCGACGCGATCGAATCCGGCGCCTTCCCGCAGTGGGAGCTGGGCATCCAGGTCTTTCCCGACACCGAGGACCAGATGTTCGAGGGCATCGACCTCCTCGACCCGACGAAGATCGTCCCGGAGGAGCTCGCACCGGTCCAGCCCATCGGGCTGATGACCCTGAACGCCAACACCAAGAACTACTTCGCCGAGACCGAGCAAGTCGCCTTCCACCCCGGTCACTTGGTCCCCGGCATCGACGTCACCGACGACCCGCTGCTCGCCGGCCGGCTCTTCTCCTACCTCGACACCCAGATCAGCCGCCTCGGCGGCCCCAACTTCGGCCAGATCCCGATCAACCGGCCGCACGCCCCCGTCAACGACATGCTCCGCGACGGCATGCACCAGACCGCGGTCCACACCGGCGTCGCCCCCTACCACCCCAACAGTCTTGACGGCGGCTGCCCGTTCCTCGCCGGCGCCGACATGAGCGCCTTCATCGAGACGCCCGTGAAGGTTCCGGCGGCGAGCAAGGTCCGTGAGGCACCCGCCTCCTTCTCGGACCACTTCACCCAACCCCGCCTGTTCTGGCTCAGCATGACCCCGACCGAGCGCGAACACATCGTCGCCGCCTATACCTTCGAGCTGAACAAGTGCTACGAGCAGGCCATCAAGGAACGCACCCTGAAGGTCTTGGCGAACATCGACCCCGAGCTCGTGGCGAAGGTCGCCGCAGGCCTCGGCCTGCCGGCACCCGTGG
Organism: Streptomyces sp. NPDC058401; assembly: GCF_042722885.1. Taxonomy (NCBI): domain Bacteria; kingdom Bacillati; phylum Actinomycetota; class Actinomycetes; order Kitasatosporales; family Streptomycetaceae; genus Streptomyces; species Streptomyces sp. NPDC058401. The sequence goes on along the minus strand of NZ_JBHXKA010000029.1, from coordinate 6,699 downwards.
CCACCGTGCCCCTCGTCGCCGCCGACCCCAGCCCCGCCCTCTCCCAGATGGGAGGAACCTGGCCCACGGACGGACGCGTGATCGGCATCATCGCCGACCCGGAGGCCGATCTGGACGGTGTACGGACCGCCCGCCAGGCGATCCTGGACTCCGGCATGGTGCCCCTGGTCATCGCACCCACCGGCGGAACCCTCGACGCCGACGGCGACCCGATCGCCGTCCAGCGCACCTTCGCCACCGCCCGCTCCGTCGAATTCGACGCGCTGCTCCTGGCCGGGGCGCCCGAAGCGGGCGCGGACGCCTACGGCGCCCGCGACGCCAAGGCCGGTACGGCCCGGCCGCCGCAGGCTCCCGACCCGCGCGTGGTGCTGCTCGTCACCGAGGCGTACCGCCACGGCAAGGCCATCGGCGGCTGGAGCGGTGCGGAAGAATTCCTGGCCGGCGCCGGCATGAGATCGGACGAGCCGGGCATCGCCGTGGCCGCAGGCGTGGCGGCAGTGACGGAGCAGATCACCGGAGCCCTGGCCTCGCACCGCGCCTGGGACAGGTTCCCGCCGGGCCTCTGACCCGGGGGAGCGATCACACGCACAGAGCGGAGAGAGCCGTGGGAGAATCCACTACTGAAGGTACGACGTCCGACACCGACACGGCCCCACCAGGGCCTCCGTTGCTGCAGCATCAGGGCGGCGTCGCCGACGACCACGGCCGGCCTCCAGGAGCCCCCTCCCGGGCGGGCACGGGTTCGACGGCGCCGCCGAGCGACCCCGAGCGAGTCCGTGAAGCCAACACCCGGGAACGCGCCGCCGGCGACCTCGACGTCGGGTCCCGGCCGGCGTCGACCACGCGGAAGCACGCGTCCTGGCCGGAGGAGTCGGCAAGGATCCGGCCCAAGTGGTCGCAGCACGCTCCCCGGCCCGACGAATCAAACCCAGCCGACGGGCAGTAGCCCCGTAGCCCGCCGACGGGCAGTAGCCCGGTTCTCGTTCGTTACGTTCTCGACGGCTGTGAGGCGTCGGTGAGGTCTGCGCCGGTGGCGGCGTCGCGTTGGGAGTTGGCGACGCCGTGCCAGTCCAGGCACATGACGGTCGCGTCGTCGTCGAGATGGCCGTCGCCCGCGTCGATGATCGTGCCGATGAGGGTGCGGGCGGCTTCTCGTGGATGCAGCTCGCGGGTGCGGATGATCAGGTCCGCGAGGTCGAGGGTCCGGGCGTTGCGCTCCAGCATGCCGTCCGTCAGCATGACCAGCCGATCACCCGGTCGCAGGTCCAGCGTCTGCAACCGGTAGGCGTAGTCGTGCGAGGCATGGTGACCGAAACCGAAGGGCAGGTCGACGAGTGGAACGATCTCCCGGACCTCCCCGTCCCGCATCCGCAGAGGCCAGGGGTGGCCGGCGTTGATGAACTCGGTGGTGCCGTCGAGCAGGCTGATGCGCAACAGCTGGCCGGTGACGTACCCCGTGCGGCCGTGATCCCGTATGGCGCGGTCGGCCTGCCGGGCCTGTTCCTCCAGGCTTGCGCCCTCCCGCCGCGCGCGCCGCAGAGCGCCCACTACGAGGGTCGCCAGCATCGCGGCGTCGACGTCGTGCCCCATGGCGTCGGTCACGGAGAGCTGGACGGTGTCCCGGTCGATGACGTAGTCGAAGGTGTCGCCCCCGACATGGTCGGCGGGCTCCAGAGCCCCGGCGACCGCGAACTGGGCCGCCTCGCACGCCAGGGACGCGGGGAGCAGCCGGTGCTGGATCTCCGCGGCGAGGCTCAGCGGGGTGGTCCGGCGACCCCACTGGTACAGATCGGTGAAGGACCGGTTCGCGATGACGATGTACGCCAGCGCGTGCGCGGTCTCACCGATCTCCTGCATCACCTCCGCGTCCGGGGCGGCGGGCAGGAACAGTTCGAGGAGCCCGATGGCATCTCCGCGGTTGGTCACCGGAGCGACGACGCGAACCAACTGCTCCCCGTCCTCGTCACCGTTCCCGGCCTCGACTCGAGGTTGCTGGCTGCGGATCACGTCGTCGTACAGGGTGCCTCTGAGCTTGATGCGCCGGGCCGGCTCGTCGGTCTCGATGCTGCCCGCGGCTCCGAGCCGTACGACCGAACTGCCGGTGAAGTCGGTGATCAGGAACGATACGGACGCGGCCCCGAGGTGTTCCTTGAGCATGCGCGCGACCACGTCGAGCGACTCCACGGGCGCTGCGGCCTCGGCGGCCTCCAGGGTCCCGGCCAGGGTCATCGCCGTACCCCGGCCGTTGCCACCCGAAGGAGGCCGCGTTGCTTCCCCGCCAACCGGACCTCCTGTGCTCACAGAGACTCCCCACTGCTTGCTGACCTTCGGCTCCGTCTCGGATGCGCGACGGACCAGCGCCACCGGTGGCATCGGACAGGTGACATTGCACCACGCAGATGCCTCAGCCTCACGCACCGCACGACACCAGCCCTCTTCGGGCCGTGGCTGTTCGATCCCAGGAAGCCCGGCAGTGACCGACGAGCTGACGGTCCACCGGTGGGGAGGTCTGGCACCAGGATCGACTCGCGTCACTGGAGGGGATCGTGCCGCCCGCCGAGCGATGTGGGGCGCCGGTGGCCTGTGGTCGGGGCCGCGGTGGTGGGATGGTCGTCGCCGAGGGCCTGGGCGGTTTGCGCGCGGGCGGCGTCACGCTGCTCGATCAGGTCCTCGCGTTCGCGGTCCACGACCGCGCTCTCCCGCTTCGAGGTGAGGGAAGCTTCGTGGCGGGCCAGGCGGTTGCGGCGGGAGGCCCGGCGGGCCGCCGCCAAGATGAGGGCCAGACCCAGGACGGCGGCCGCGCCTACGGCGATGCCGTAGAGGAACAGGGCGCCGGTCGAGCTGGTGACGTGGTAGCCGAAGACGGAGAAGTCGTTGGTGAGTTCGTGGGCACCGCCGAGGTTCGCCATCACCCCGGCCACCGCGAGTATCAGCGCGGCGATCAGGATGACGAGGCCGAGTATGAGGATCATGGAGCGCTCCCTATTCCGCACTGTCGGGTGCGAATGGGCTGTGGCCGGCGGAAGCCCGCCGATCCATTCGGCGTCTACCCGAAGGCGCCGGAGTCAAGCAATCACCGCGTAGCGGGCGGGACGGTGGCCGACGAGTGCGTCGAGTGAAGCGGACCCTCACTGTCGGTGACTTCAGCTCCGCGGGGCCCAGCTCAATCTCACCAGGCGGAGCAGCCCGTCAGAGCTTTGGCGTGAGAACGGGGCCCTTCCCGGCCCTTCTGGTCCTCCAGATCGAGGAATATCGGGACGCCCTCTCCCGCGCCCCGCTCAGCGATGTCCTGGAAGCCGAGCCGATGCCCTTGGCAGCCCACGGCAAGGGCATCGGCTGGCGGGCGCTGAGGTCCTCGGCCGAAACGGACGGCCGCCTCTCCGCGAAGGGCCTGGAGTCACTGCCGGAGCGTGCCGCACCGCAGACCGGGCTCCTGGAGGAGATGCGTGCCACGGTGACGACACGTACAGGACCGGGAAGGGGTCAGACCTTCCCGCGCCAGGAGCCGGTTTCGCGGCCGCGGTCTTCGATGTACTCCTTGAACCGCTTGAGGTCGCCAGTGACCTGCCGCTTGACGAAGCCGAGCTTGTCGCCGACGTTCTCGGCGAAGCCGTCGGGGTCGTAGTCGAGCTGGAGCATCACCTTGCACCGGGTGTCGTCGAGGCGGTGGAAGGTGACCACACCGGCCTGCTTGACCTCGCCGCCCAGGGTCGTCCAGGCGACCCGCTCGTCGGGTATCTGCTCGGTGATCTCGGCCTCGAACTCGCGCTCCACGCCCGCGACCTTCGTCACCCAATGGGTCATGGTGTCGGTGCGCTGGTCGATACGTTCCACGCCGTCCATGAACTGAGGGAATGAGTCGAACTGTGTCCACTGGTTGTAGGCGGTGCGTACGGGCACATCGACCTCGACGGACTCTTCTACCTTCGACACGAGTCAATCCCTTCTCTACGGCATCTGGATGCCAGAGTCGGCATCTTTCACGGGAGACCTGCCCCGCGGTTTCTCGCCTGCCCTGACTCCGGACGATGAACCACTGCCAGACGGTCCGGGCCAATCGCCCCAGGGGGATGAGCGGTACGTACGCGCATCGGGTACACGCCGTCGGGGTGCCCGACCGAGGCGCCCGGTACGGCGGATCTTCTACCCGGCCGCTCGGGAGGCCGCGCCCGACACCGAGGACCACGTCCTGGAGAGCATCGAGGAGCACCACGTCGTGCTGTGGATGCTCTCCGGGCTCAAGGACCTCGACGCGGCCGACGAGCGCTTCGACGCCAAGATGACCGTCCTCATCGAGAACGTGCGCCACCACGTCGAGGAGGAGGAGAAGGAGTGGTTCCCGGGCGTTCGCAAGGCCATGGGCCGCAATCGCCTCACCGAACTCGGCGAACAGATGGAGAAGGCGAAGAAGAAGGCTCCCGGCGAGCCGCTGGCCGTTCCCAGCGCCAAGAGCTGACGGCGCGTGCCTCGTTCCGAGGTGAGGGCAGAGCGGCTGAGTGTGGCTACGGTACGTGGCGGGGATCCGCCGAGTCGGTCAGCCGAGCCCCGCAGACCCCTTGCGGTTTCGCCGAGTTCTGCGGCCGGCGCGCCGGAACTTGCGGCAGCCGAGCTGCCGTGCCGGTGCGCAGCTGTGCCGTGAGGCGTGGGTCGAACCGGCCCGCATGAGCGTCCAGGCCATGGTGAGGGGCCAGAGGCGAACAGGCTGGGCTGTGTGATTCAACGGTGATCGGGAGGGTAAACGGCGGCCATCTGTTCGATCTGCTGGCGAAAGGCACCCCCATGCTGATGGCTCACCCGGCCGTGCTCCCAGGCCTCGTCGACCGGTACTGGGCGCTGTCGGTACTCGACGCCGCGGAAGGTGACTCGCCCGTGCGCAAGGAGATCGAGGACGTTGAACGGGCGCTGTGCGTGTCCACCGGCACGACGGACATCCACGCTGCTCTTATTGCCGCCCGCCACCGCCTGCCCGGCACAGGTGCCCTCGATGACTCGGTGCTCGTCTCCGGCTGATCGCTTCACCGTCGCGGAGCCACGGCAGGCCCGGCTCGGTCCTGACCACCCGTTCGGACGTGAAGAGGTGCCGGTGCGCATCGATCCCGACTTCGTCGAGTGGCGGGGAGCCTGCCCCGAGGCGTGGGAGCCGTTCCCCTGACCTGTAATCAGAGGAGGCTGGCGGTGGCTGGGACGGGCTCGATCGTGGTGTTCGCGAACTTCGTCTCGGACTTGGCGGTGGATCTCGACGAGGGACAGATCCTGACGCAGTGGGCCCAGCAGGCTCCGCGGAAGGCGTGGCTGCTCCGGGCAGGGGACGTGTTCGTCACTCCCGTGCCGCTGAGCCGGGAGTTCCTGCGGTACGTGTACGACCTGACCGGCGTGCCCCCGGAATCGGTGACGGTGGTCGAGGTGCCGCCCGCCGGAGCCGTGCCGCTGGCGCGGGCGGTGCGCGAGGCCGGCCTCGTCGAGCACGTCCGGGCCCTCGCGGGGGACCGGGGCGCAGCGCTGCTGCCGACGGCCTTGGACGCGTCGGCGATCGCGTTCGCCCGGGACACGGGCCTCGCGGTCCACCCGTACCCCACCGTCGAGCGCGCCGAGGCCGCCCTCGAGACGACCATGCTGCTCAACACGAAGACCGGCTTCCGCGAGGCGGCCGGCCGACTGGGCATGAGGCTGCCCGCAGGGCGGATGTGCCGGCGCGCGGAGGCCGCCTTCACGGGGTACGTCTCTCCGCTGCCGCCGTCGTGCGCGCACGTCGTCGGTGAGCTGGAGGAGTGGGGGACCGCCCTGGGCCTGGCGTTCGACCCGGAGCGGGGCGAGGGCGTGGTCCTCTACGCGGACGTCCCGCCCGACGGCCGCTCCTGGCGGTACGCGGTGATCGCCGCAAGCGCCGGCGACGTGGACGAGCAGGAAGCCGAGTTGGCCGAGGTCTTCGCCTTCGAGGGCGGCTGACCGTACGACGATGCCGGTCCCGACGCCCACGAAGGGTGTCGGGACCGGCATCGTCATACGGGGAAGCGATCAGACGGGGCGATTGAAAGGCGCACCCGTGCCGTAGTACGTGCCCAGCTCCTGCCGGTAACCGGCGTCGCCGAGGTGCTTGTCCCGGTGGAACTCGGGGGCGTTCTTGATCTGTTCCTTGGTGCGGTCGACGAAGATCTTCTTGTCCTCGGGGTCGACCCGGACGACGGTGCTCGCCGGCAGCAGGACCTCCTTGCCGAAGATCCAGACCCCGGTGTCGACCACCAGGTAGGCGTCACCGACCTCGTCGGAGTGCTTGTCGACCTTGCCGATGCTGCCGTCGGTCGCCTCGACCTTGTAGCCGGTCAGGTCCGTACCGGCCAGGTGGCCCGAAGTCGGCTGGTAACTCCACACATGCTCAGTCACGCGAAAAACAACTCCTCCGGTCAACGGAGGACGACGGCAAATGAATTCGCCGCTGATCCTCCTTGTTCCGTACGTCGTGCTCGGCGGTCGTGCTGTGTTCCGCCTTTCCGTCGCCTGCCCCGCCATTTCGACTTCACACACCCGGATCCATATGCGGGACCGGGGCGGCCGTCGATCATTGGAGGTGAGCAGGTCCCCTGCTGCGTCACGGCGACCGTCCCGGCTGTCGTCAGGATGCCCCCGATGTCGGCCTTCATTACTTCCGTGTGGTGAGGGCCGGACGACGACTTGGCGGTGGCCGGCCACCCCGGGAAGGGG
>NZ_JBHXKA010000028.1:0-76876 GCF_042722885.1 Streptomyces sp. NPDC058401 | reverse complement strand
GCGTGCGGCCCGGGGCACCACCCCTTCCCCGACCCGTGGGTCAGAGCGCGAAGCCGATGCCCGCCTCGGGAACCACCAGGCGCTCGGCGGAACCCGCCTTCTCGAAGGCGGCGCTGACGGTGTCCTGACCCTCCGTGAAGTGCTGCCAGCCGTCCTGGTGCACGGCGAGCACCTTGCGGGCGCCCAGCAGCCCGGCCACCTCCAGCGCCTGCTCGGAGGTCAGCGAGAGCAGCGTCGGGCCGAACGGGGCGAGCTGCGCCGCGCCCACGTGCAGCACCGCCAGGTCGACGCCGGCCCCGCCGAGGCGCTCCGCGAGGGCGCGGACCGGCTCCAAGGAGACGTTGTCGCCGCTGACGTACACCGTCGGCAGGCCCTCGCCGGTCAGCAGGAAGCCGGTGACGGCGCCGAGCGCCTGCTCGGTTCCGGCCGGACCGTGCTGCGCCGGGACCGCGGTGACCACGAGCCGGCCGCCGTCCGGGCGCTCCAGTACGTGCTCGGCCCACGGCGCCAGCCCGGTGCCGCCGACGCGCTCCGCGGACTGCTCGGTCGTGAGGACCAGCGCGACCTCCTTGAGGAAGGCGCGCCCGGCCCCGTCGAGGTTGTCGGGGTGCTGGTCGTGCGACAGCAGGACGGCCGCGACCGGGCCCAGCTGGTCGGTGGTGAGGGCGGGGTCGGCCAGCTTGTGCAGGGCGACCGGGCCCAACTCGTAGGAGGAACCGGCGGTGTCGAAGGTCGGGTCCGTCACGAACCGCAGCCCGCCCAGGTCGATGACCACGGTGGGGCCGCCCACCGCGGTGACGGTGAGCTGTGCGGCGGTGTTCTCTGTCATGGAACTGCTCCTTGAAAGCGACTCGAACGGTGGGATGGGAAAGAGAGAGGAGGGGGCGGGCCGGTCAGCCGGGTTCAACAACCACCAGGCCCCCGGTGAATCCCCGCGGCAGCCGCAGCGGGTGCCAGCGGTGGCCGACGTCCTGGTCCGGTGCCCCGGCCAGGGAGCGGACTCCGGTGCCCACGGCCTTCACGTACGCCTCCCGCCTGGTCCAGACGTCCAGCCACAGCAGGTCTCCGGCCCGGCCGGAGGCCCGGCCCAGGCGGGCGCGTTCGGCGGGGGAGAACAGCCGCCGGGCCAGGTCCCCGGCCCGGGGGACCGTACGGACCTCCTCGACGTCCACACCGATCCGGGTCCCGGGCGCGAGCCCGCTGCCCACGGCGACGGCGACCAGGCCCCCGGCGTGCGCGATGCTCACGTCCAGCCCCGGGGCGCCCGTCACCCACGGCCGTCCGGAGCGGTCCACGGCGAGGCCCACGCGGGCGGGCGGCCGTCCGAGCATCCGCCCCAGCACACTGCGCAGCACGAACCGGGCCAGTACGAACTCGGCCCGGCCCAGCGGATCGGAGACGGCCTCGTACCGGGAGCGCTCCTGCGGGGCCAGCGCGGCGGCCGCCAGCTCCGCCACCGCCCCGGCCGGCAGTCCGCGCCCGTCGGCCCACCAGGCGCGTACGGCACCGGGGCCCGCGGCGGCCTGCCCCGCCGCGGCGACCCGCCCGGCCAGGACGGCCCGCCCCAGCGGGGAGGCGTCCCACGCCGGGGCGGCATCCCCCGGAGGGGCGGCCAGGGCCGCCGGTGCCACGTCCGGTCCGCTCGGGGTCACGGCCGCCCGGCCGCCAGCACCCGGTCGGCCAGCTCGTCCTCGGTCAGGCCGAAGTGCGAGGTGAGCGCGCTGATCCAGCGCTCCAGGCCGAAGGCCACGCAACCGGTGAAGGCGGGCTCGCCGTCCGCGGTGCGGATGTCGCAGCGCTCGCCGAAGAAGTTGCGGTGGAAGTTGAGCGAGCCGATGGCCAGCGAGCCGTCGAAGACGAACTCCTCCTTCACCGGGAAGAGCTGGGCCATCAGCGCGCGTCCCGCGCTCGCGTCGAAGAACGGGTCCGAGGCGGCCTCGATCTCGATCGGCAGCCCGAGCTCCGACAGGTAGCCCGTGATCTTCTTCCGGAACAGCTCCAGGTGGGCCAGGACCTCGTCCCGGGTGCCGACGCACACGATCTCCCGCATGCTGAAGCCCAGCAGCCGGCGCAGCGCGTCGTAGTGGGTCTCGCGGCGGAAGCAGGTGGCCACGGTGGTCACCTTGTGGGGACCGTCCGTCAGCGTGCGGCCCGCCAGATCGAGGTACACGTTGTAGCAGGCCGCCGAAGGCAGCGCGTACGAGGCCTCGGTGAGGTGCCCGGCCGGCAGCGAGGCCTCCCGCGGTCCGCCCGTCGCGTACTCCGGAGCGGCCTCCTCCGTGAGGGCCGCTCCCAGGATCGCCAGCTGCGGGAAGTTCTGGAAGTAGTCCAGCCGGTGCAGGTCCTCGACCCGCATCAGGGGCGGGTACTGCACCGCGTCGGCGCCGACCTCGGCCGCCCAGCCGGTGAACACGCCTTCGAGGGTGGCCCGCAGCCGCAGGGCACCCGGCCCGAGGGTGGCGAGCCCGCCGCGCGTCGAGGGGGTGCGGCCGGCCTCCGACGTCTTCGCCGAACTACTCGGACTCATGGAAGAACCTCTTTCGAATCGAGTTGATCGTACGAAAATCGGACGGGGTGACGTTCTCCATCAAGATCTCTTCACCCGTCTGCTCCTCCAGCACGTAGAGGAAGTTGACGAACCCGAGGGAGTCGAGGATCCGGTTCTCGACCAGGTCGAGGTCCGGATCGATCGAGGTCAGGTCCGGCCGCTTGGTCAGCAGGTACTCGATGACGGCGTCGAAGCCGGTGACCGTGCTCATGAGCGCGGCAGAACGTCGTCGGTGAAGATGCCCTCGTTCACGAGGAAGCTCATCGAGCGCTTGAGCATCTTGCGCTCCAGCTCGTGGAAGGCCGGGTCGGCCAGCACCTCGTTGCGCACCTGGTAGGGGTTCGGGATGCCCGCGTCCTTGAAGGCCGCCGGGTTCACCAGACCGTCCACCGACTTGCGCAGGTACCGCTTGAGGTACAGCTCCAGCTCGGCCAGCTCCTCCGTGCTCAGCTTCTCCCGCAGCTGGCGGTGCAGGTGCGAGACGATCTGCCGGCCGAAGGCGACGTGCCGGGACTCGTCCTGGTGGTGGATCGCGTTGATCTTGCGGATCGTGGGGTGCAGCCGGTCGTCGTCGCCCATCCGCTTGTTGAAGAAGTCGACGACCTCTTCGAAGAGCAGGAGCCGCGCGAAGACGAGGAAGTGGGCGGACTCGCCCTCGGACTTCATCTCCAGCTGGACGCCCTTGTCCGGGTAGACCTTGCCGCCGTACAGCAGGCAGAACCGGGCGAAGAACCACATGTGCGAGTTCTCCTCGCCGATCATGTGGTGGAAGTACTCGGAGGAGAGGGCGAAGTCCTTCGTGTGGATCCGCGCGATGATCTCGGTGATCAGCTCACGGATGCCGTCGACGTTCAGGCTGTAGAAGTTGACGCTCTCCCACTTGCTGATCGCCCACTTCTGCTCCTCGGTGAACGACTCGGCCACCTTGGTCCCGTGGATGGACAGCAGCTCCGGGGTCATCCAGTACTGGTCCTCGGGCAGCGTCTCGGGCCAGTCGAACATCGTGTACGGGTCGTAGTGGTCGCGCTCGGACATCGACACGAGCCGGTCGAGTATGGACTGCAACTGCGCGTCGGCCTGCAGCACGGGCGTGCTCATCGATCCTTTTCCTCTCTCAGTTGCCGGAGCCGTTGCCGGCCCCGGCCGTCTCGCGCGGAGCGGGCTGCTCCGCCGAGAGCTGGATGTCGGTCTGGTGGCGGGGGTGGGCGAACTCGCCCCCGCGGCGGTACCCGTTCACCGGTTCGTCCGCATGGTGTTCCGTGGGCAGCAGCCGGTTCAGCAGCGAGCCGGTGAAGGCCTGCGCGATGTCCGGGTGCGGGGACTCGGCGTGGTGGTCGGCCAGGATGACGAAGGCCGGGTCCACGTTCTTGACCAGGCCGTCCTCGTCCACGACCTCCAGCCACGAATGGGCGAGGTCGAGCATCCCCATGATCCAGCCGCGCCGGGTACGGGCCTCGAAGCCGGCCTCCCGGCACCGCTCGGCCAGCTCCAGGCAGACGGAGATGCACGGGGCGTAGCCCTGGGCCAGCACCTCGTCCTTGCGCCACTGGAGTTCCTCGGGCATCCGGCCCCAGCGGAACCGGTCGGGGCCGTACGAGGTCACGATCTCGCGCAGCCGCTCCGAGACGATCTCGCGCCGCTCCCCGGAGGTCACCAGCACCCCGGAGGCGGTGAGCCCGGAGGTGCCGCTCGCGGTGATGTCCTTCTCCCCGAGCGACGCGGCCCCCTCGGGCCCGATCGACAGGGACTCCGTCCAGCCGCCGCTCAGCTCCGGGTGGGGCGTGGCCAGGTTCCAGTCGGTCCGCTCCGGTTCCCCCTGGCCGTGGGCGGCCGGCGGGGTCAGCGCGACGGAGTAGTTCCAGCGCTGGGGCCGGAAGAGCGACTGCGGATCGGCGTGCATCCAGCGCAGGGCGTAGCGCATCGTCTTCTCGGGCACGGAGGTGCCGGAGCCGGAGTAGAGCGCGAGGTTCACCAGGTCGAAGCGGTCGAAGCGCTCCGCCCCCGGTGTCCCGCCGTGCGGCAGTCCGCGGCGCAGCAGCTCGTCGAGGATCTCCGGCCCGCACTGGAGCAGTTCGAGCGCGGAGTCCCGCTCCACCCACTCGTCGCGCAGCTCCGGCGGGATGATCAGCAGGTCGCGGAGGGAGTCGAGCCAGCCCTCCAGGCCCCGCGGCGACGCGGGGCGGGTCCACGGTTTGGCTTCGATGGTCATCCGTTGCTCCCGGAGGGCGTCAGGGTCAGGGGCGAGAAGCGCGTGCGCAGCGCCGCCTTGTCGGGCTTTCCGTACGAGGCCGTGGGGATGTCCGTGACGAACTCGAACCGTCCGGGCACGTGCGCCGCGCCCAGGGCCTCGCGCACCGAGGCGGACAGTTCCCCGACGAGGCCGGGCCGGCCTGCCTCCCACGGGTCCTCCCGGGGAACACAGACGGCGACCAGGGCCTCGCCCGTGACCGGGTCGGGCACCCCGATGACGGCGGCGCGCCGGATGTCCGGATGGGCCGTCAGCACGTTCTCGACGGCCTGCGGATAGCAGTTGGTCCCGTCCACGATGACCAGGTCCTTGGCCCGCCCGGTCAGGTACAGGTAGCCGTCCTCGTCGATCACCCCGAGGTCGCCGGTGCTCAGCCAGCCGTCCCGCAGCACCTCTCCGCTCAGGTCGGGCCGCTGCCAGTAGCCCGCCATCACGGTGGGTCCGGACACCTCGACCGCGCCTTCCGTACGGGGCCCCAGTGCGCGGCCGTCCCCGCCCGTGACCCGGAGGGACACCCCGGGCACCGCGCGGCCGACCGAACCGAACAGCTCGGGCCGCGACGCTGCGGCCGCCGCGTGGTCCTCGGGACCCAGGCTGGTGATCGCGATGGCCTCGGTCAGGGCGTAGCTCTGCCGCAGCCGCGGGCCGAGGCTGCGGACCGCCTGGGCGAGCCGGTGCGGGGTGACGGGCGCGCTGCCGTAGCTGACGGCCGCGAGCCCGGACAGGTCGGTGGCCGCCAGGCCGGGGTGGTCCAGCAGCCGGTACAGGTACGGCGGGTAGAGGTACGTGGTGACCGGCCGGCCCTCCGCGGAGGCCTCGGCGATCCGCACCAGCAGCACCTCCGCGTCGAACTCGTCGAACAGCTCGACGCTCACGTGGTGGCGCAGCAGGCCGCAGGCGATCGCCCCCGCGGCGTGCGCCATCGGGGTCATGGCCAGGAACCGCAGCCCCGGCGGCGGAGCCGCGCCCGCCCAGGCGCCGGCGGCCGCGGTCAGCGCGCCGAAGGTGTACACGACCCCCTTGGGCAGGCCGGTGGTGCCGCCCGTGTACAGCACCCGGGCGACATCGTCCTCCCGGGCCCGCACCGGCAGCGGGGCGTCCGACCGGGCGGCGGCCTCGGCGAGCAGGTCGGTGACCTCCGGGTCGGAGCCGGGGCCGAGGCCGAACAGCAGCTTCACCCCGGCGGCGCGGGCGAGGTCGGCCATGCGGTGCCCCGGCAGGATCGGCCCGGCGCAGGCGAGGATCACGGCCGCGGGCTCGGCGTCGCGCAGGATGTGCTCGGCGACCTGCTCGCCCCCGGCCGCGTACACCGGGGTGTAGCTGATGCCGAGCAGGTGCGCGGCCAGGCCCACCGCCGACATCTCGATCGGGTTGGCGGCCAACAGGACGAGCCGGTCCCCGCGGCCCAGCCCGGCGTCCCGCAGGACCCGGGCCGTCCGGTAGGCCAGCGAGAGCAGCTCGGCGAAGGTCATGGACCGTTCGCCGTGGATCAGCGCGATGGCCTCGCCGCGGGCGGCGAACTGCTCGATGGCGCTGGTGACGTACGCGGCGGGGGCGCCGGAGTCGGGCGTGGTCACGGGGTCTCCTTCCCGGGGACGGTGGTGGCGGCAGCGGTGGTGGCAGCAGTGGGGGCGGTGGCAGCAGTCGGGGCGCTCGCGGCGGCGGCCGCACCGGGCGCCGTGCTCGTACGGAAGCGGCAGGCCGAGCCGCCGGTGCGCAGGCACTCCACGCGGTGGTCGCTGACCGGCGTCTTCAGCCCCTCGAACCAGCCCGCCCGCATCTGCGGGCAGGGGCACTCGTAGCCCTCCAGCGTTCCGGCGCGCGCGAGCATCTCCAGGGCGAAGTTGCGGGTGACGGCCGTCTCGAAGGACTCCTCGCCGGTGACCTTGTTGGAGGCCTCCACGGCGTCCCCGGTCATCAGCTCCGAGATACCGGTCAGCGCGGTGGCCAGTTCGGCGGCGGACAGCCCCGGGGCCAGCCCCTCCTCCCGTGCGTAGGCCGAGGCGATCCGCCGGGTGACGAACTGCATCGCCTCCGCGTTGACCTCGTTCGCCGCGTCCTGGCCGAACCGCCGCGCGACCCCCTGGTACCAGCGGGCGTCGTGCAGCCACCAGAACTGGCGCAGCAGGTCGGCGGAGGGCTCGCCGGGGCCTGCCGGTCCGGGTGCCTGGGAGGCGGAACTGGTCACGGTGTCCTCGTCCTTCGGGAGGGAGCGGATGGAGCGGATGGGAGCGGTCGCTGCCGCGGCGGTTCCGGTCGGGGCGGGCCTGCGCCGGCCCGGTCAGACCGCCTCCGGGCCCCTGCCGAGCACGAGGCTCACGTTGTGGCCGCCGAAGGCGAAGGAGTTGGACACCGCGGCCTCGGGCGCCGCCGCGCGGGGCGCGCCGCGGACGTGGTCGAGCGCGCACTCCGGGTCCGGCCGGTCCAGGTTGGCCGTCGCCGGCAGGCTCCGGTGGTGCAGGGCCAGTACGGTCGCCGCCGCCTCCACCGCGCCCGCCGCGCCCAGGAGATGGCCGATGGCGCCCTTGACCGAGCTGACCGGCGGCCCGTCCTCGCCGAACACCGCGCGCACGGCCCGGGCCTCGGCCAGGTCCCCGACCTTGGTGCCGGTTCCGTGGGCGTTGACGTAGCCGATGTCCCGGGGGGACAGTCCCGCGTCCGCCAGCGCGCGCCGCATGGCGTCCGCGGCGCCTTCGCCGTCGGGCCGCGGCGAGGTCGGGTGGTGGGCGTCGCTGGTCGCACCCCAGCCCAGGACCCGCCCGTAGGCGTGCGCCGAGCGTGCGCGGGCGTGCGCGGCCCGCTCCAGGACGAGGACCCCGGCGCCCTCGGCCAGCACGAAACCGCTCCGGTCCAGGTCGAAGGGGCGGCTGGCCGCCGCCGGATCGCCGGTCCCGGCGCGGGCCAGCGCGCGGGCGTTGCCGAAGGAGGTGGCCACGGAGGGGGCGAGCGCGGTGTCGGTGCCCCCGCAGATCACCACGTCCGCGGTGCCCTCGCGGATCAGCCGCAGCCCCTCGGCCACCGACATCGCCCCCGCCGCGCAGGCCGTGGCGATGGAGCTGCTGAGTCCGCGGACCCCGTGCCGGATGGCGATGCGGGCCGCCGCCATGTTGGGCAGCATGCCGGGAAGGAGCAACGGGCTGACCGCGGCCCGGCCCCGGGAGGCGCGGGCCACGGCCTGCTCCTCGTACGTCGCGAGCCCGCCGGCGCCGGTGGAGACCACGACCGCCACCCGGTCCGCGGCCACGTCCTGGCCCACCGTCAGCTTGCTGTCGCCGAGGGCCTCGTCCGCGGCGGCCAGCGCCATGAGCACGAACCGGTCGACCGAGCGCGCCTCGGCGCGCGGCAGCAGGTCCAGGGCGGAGATCTCGGGGGCCACCCCGGCCACGTCGGCGCCGGTCGCGGCCCACGCCTCGCCCTCCAGCCGGCGCAGCCCGGAGCGCTGGGCGGCGAGCCCGTCCACGAAGGCCGGTACGCCGATCCCGAGCGGGGTGACCAGCCCGATCCCGGTGACCCAGACGTCGTACTGCTCCCGGAGCCCGCTCCTCACGACTCCTCCCCGGCGAACGGCGCGAGGCCCGGTGCGCAGTCCGTCGCGGGCCGTACGAGCAGGGCGCGGGCGTGCGCGGGCCCGCCGTCGGGGCCGACCTGCTCCACGAGCAGCAGCAGCGCCTCGTCGGCGTCGCCCCCCTCGACCAGGGAGCCGCTCACGTCCAGGGCCTCGCCCAGCGGATCGGCGGTCGCCGCGTCGGGGCTGAAGCAGATCACCGGACCGGCGAGCCCCCAGCGCTTGGCGATGTGGCCGACCACCGCGTTGGGCACGGACTGGAAGAACAGCAGGGGCGCCGCGGGCCGGCCGGCGTCCACGGCGACCGCGGTCGCCGTGTGCGTCTCCAGATCGCCGCCCCGCGAGGCCAGCACGATCGCCGTGCGCCCGGCCCGCCGTACGAGCTCCGCCGCGCCGGGACCGGCGGCCTGCGCGCCGGACTCCACCGCGCCGGGAGCCCCGTACACCTGCTCCAGGCAGCGGTCGGCGGCGGCCGAGGCCATCGGGCTGAAGGAGGAGACGGCGAAACCGGCCAGCGGCGCCGGCAGTGCGGGGTCGCCCGCGGCGGGCCAGACGCCCTCCGCGAGGACCTCCGCGGCAGCCGCCGGGCGGGTGGAGAGAGTCGGGGAAGGGGCCGGGGAAGGGGTCACGGCGCGCTCACCACCAATGCGGTGTTGGCCCCGCCGAAAGCGGCGTTCAGGCTGAGGACGTGCCGGGGGGAGACCCGGCGGGGCGAGCCGAGGACCAGGTCCAGACGGCAGTCGTCGTCGGGTCCCGAATGGCCCGCGTTCACGGGGAGTTCCCCGGTGCGCAGCACCAGCAGGGTGACGGCGAGTTCGAGCATTCCGGACGCCTCCAGGGAGTGCCCGTGGAGGGACTTCGTGGAGCTCACCGGGGTGCTGTCGACCGCGTCGCCCAGGGCGAGGCGCAGGGCGGCGCTCTCCGAGGAGTCGTTGGCGGGCGTGCCGGTGCCGTGGGCGTTGACGTAGCCGATGTCCGAGGGCGCCAGCCCGGCCCGGTCCAGCGCGGCGCCGATGGCGCGCGCCATGCCCAGGCCCTCGGGGTGCGGCCGGCACACGTGGTGGGCGTCGCCGGCCATGCCCCAGCCGGACAGGACGGCGAGCGGCCGGGCACCGCGCGCGGCGGCGGCCCCCGCGGACTCCAGGACCACCGCGCCGACGCCGTCGCCGAGCAGCAGGCCCTTGCGGCCCGCGCTGAAGGAGCGCAGGACGCCCTCCGGGGAGAGCGCCCGGCCGGCCGAGAACAGCGCGAAGTTGTCCTCGTCCACGAGGTAGCCCGCGGAGACGACCACCCGGTCCTCGCGGCCGGTGCGGATCCGGTTGGCCGCCTCGGAGACCGCCGTACTGGCGGCCACACAGGCGTTGGTGTAGGTCCGGGCCGCGCCGAGCAGCCCGCAGGCCCGGGCCAGCGCGGCCGCGGTGTCCGAGATCGCCGACTTGCCCTGGACCGCCAGCGGCCCGCGGGCCACGGCCGGATCGGTGTGCCGCCCCAGCAGGAGCGGAGCCTGCGCCCGCTCCGCCGCCGAGAGGCCGGCCTGCTCGCAGGCCTCCTCCACCACCCGGCGCAGCTCCTCGTCCAGGTCGGGCGAGCCCGGCAGTACGGCGGCGACGTCCGCGCGGTACCGGTCCGTGGCGAACCGCCCGACCGGTCCGAACGCCGCCCGCGAGGCGGCCAGTCCCCGCGCGAGGGCCTCTTCGCCGCGGCCGAAGGCGCTGGTGACGCCGAGCCCGGTGATGACGACGGTCCGGTCCGCCTTCTGGCCCGCGGTCCGGTCCCCCGGCTGATCCTCCGTCCGGTCCGCCCCGGTCACGAACCGCTCCCGCCTGCGGCGGAAGCCGCCAGGGCGCCCGCCAGCACGGCGACGGCGCCGTCGACCGTGTCCATGGCCTCCAGCTCCTCGTCGAGGTCGATCCGGATGCCGTACCGCTCCTCGACCACGTGCACCAGCCAGGCCAGCTGCAGGGAGTCGATCCGCTCGCCCACGTCGCCCGGGGCGCACTCGTCGTGCTGGGCCAGCAGGGCGATCACCTCCGGACGGCCGGGGGCGGGGGACCGGCCGCTCACGCCGAGCCAGCCTGGGCCGTGACCTGGGTGCTGCGCTGCTCGACCTGGGCGACGAACTCGCCGATGGTCAGGGTCTGGAGCGCCTCGACGTCCTCGTCGCTGAACTTGACCCCGTACTCCTCCTCGACCTGCATGACGAGTTCGGCGGTGGTGAGCGACTCCAGCTCCAGGCCGTCGTCGCCGATGGGGGTCTCGTCCGTGACCCCGGCCGTGTCGAGGTTCATGGTTTCGAGGGTGTTCACTACGAAGGCGCGCACAGGGGTGCTCATGAACTGGCTCCTTGTATCAGTGTTCGTACGTGTGTTCAGGACGTGGCTGGGCACCGGGAAACGAGTGGGGGTTCGGTGTCCCGTGTAGAGGTGTGGCTCGCGGTTCCGGTCGGGGACCAGCGCAAGCACGCGCACGCGCTGCTGCGGCGGGCCGCGGCGGCGGTACTGGGCGTCGGACCCGAGGGGCTGGCCGTCGCCCGGGAGCCGGGCGGACGGCCGTACGTGGTGTCACGGCCCGGCGCCCTGGGGCGCGGGCCGCAGCAGCCGGTGCGGCTGAACGTGAGCGTGAGCCACACCCGCGGTCTGACCGCCGTCGCGGTCTGCACCGGCGGCGACGTGGGCGTGGACGTGGAGCCGGCCCGCGAGCTCCCGGCGGTGGCCCTCGCCCGGCGCTGGTTCGCCGAGGAGGACGTCCGCTGGATCGAAGGCCACGCACCCGCCCTGCGGGCCCGCGCCCTGCTCTGGGTCTGGACGCACAAGGAGGCACTGGGCAAGGCGCTCGGCACCGGTCTGGCCGGCGGAGGCCGGCTGCGGCCGGTTCCGCTGCCCGCCTCCGGCCTGCCGCCGGAGCCCGCCGGACATGAGGCGACCCTGCGGGAGATCTTCCCGGGTGCGGGCCTGACCAGCGCCGTTCCCGGCGGCCCCGAGGGGTACGTGCTGTGCGTGGCGGGCGGCCCGGGAACCGAGGGCGCTCCCGTGTCCGTCACCCGCGTGGACGACTGAAGTACGGTGCGGCGCGGCGGGGTTCGCGCGCCGTTCCACGGGGTTCGCCGCGCGCCGTTCCACCGGGCTCACACCCGTTCCAGGGCGGCGGCCCGCAGCGCGGCCGGATCCCGGACCGGCTTCCCGGTGGTCGTCCGGGGCAGGGCGGACAGCACGTGGATGCGGCGCGGCAGCTTGAAGCCGGCCACCCGCTCGGCGAGCAGGCTCTCCACGGCCCGCGCCGTGACCTCCTCGTCGAGCACCGCGTAGGCCTCGATGGCCCCGTCGTGGACCACCACCGCCTCGCGCACGCCGGGCAGTTCGGACAGGGTCCACTCGACCTCGGTGAGGTCGACCTTGAGCCCGCCGACCGACACCTGGGAGTCCAGCCGGCCCACGATGGCGAGCAGCCCGGTCTCCGGGTCGAGCGTTCCGGCGTCGCGGGTGCGCAGCCAGCCGTCCGCCCAGCGGTCCGGGCCGGCCGGACCGAGGTACGGACTGGCGTCCCGGCGCACCAGCAGTTCGCCGTCCACGACCTTCGCCTCGATGCCCGGAGCCGTGCGCCCCGTGGCCGGCCGCGAGGCCCCGGACAGGTCGGCCGCGATGACGCCCGTCTCCGTCATCCCGTACACCTCGCCCAGCGGTACGGAGTACCGCGCGGCGAAGGCCTCGGCGACCCCGGGCCGCACCGACTCGCCGGCGGAGATGGCCCCGACGAGGTGCGGCAGCGGCGGGGGAGCGGAGACCGAGGCCAGCAGCTGCGCGTGGAACGGTACGCCCGTGATCACGGTCGGCGCGGTCCGCGCGGCCACGGCGGCCAGGATGCCGTCGGCGCTCATCCGCTCCGGCAGCACGATCTCGACGCCCGCGTGCAGGCTGTGCAGGATGCCCGCCATCAGGCCCATGGCGTGGATCAGCGAGTTGAGGACCACGATGCGGTCGCCCCGCCGGGGCATGCCGGGGATCAGGGTGTAGCGGTGGACCTCGGCGACGAGGTCCGCGGCCGTGCGCCCGATCACCTTGGACGGTCCGGTGGAACCCGAGCTGAGCTGGACGAGCGCGTGCCCGCTCGCGGCCGGACGCCCCTCCGGGTACGGCTCGGCCACGGCGTCGACCGTGTGGAAGCCGCGCAGCACGCCCAGGCGCACCGGTCCGGCGGGCCGCACGAGGAACTGAGGGGCCGTCCGGCGCAGCGCCCGGTCGCTCTCGTGCGGGGTCAGCCGGTGGTCGAGCAGGATCACCTGGGCCCCGGTGCGCCAGGCGGCCAGCAGGTGGGTGAGCAGCGCCAGGGACGGGGGCAGCTGGAGCGCGACGGATCCGCCGCGGCGCAGTCCGGCCTCCGCCAGCTCCGCGTGGCGGGCCACGACCTCGCGGCGCAGACCGGCGCGATCCAGCCGTTCGCCGATGTGCACCGCGGGCTCGGCGTCGTCGTGGCCGGCGTGCAGGAGCAGCTCGTCGACCCAGCTTCCGTCGTGCTGCCGCGGATCGGCCGTCCCGGGCCCGGGGCCCCCGAAATCGCTGATCACGAACAAACATCTCCCCGTTGCACTGCCCCGTTGTGCTGCTGATTCACCTGACTGGCTCAGCAGTTCCGCATAATAGAAACGACCCCTCGGGGACTGTCAAGCGTCATATGCAAAGCGCGACAGCATTCTTGCGGAATTGCGAATTCCTACTGCCGAGTTGCCTTGCGGGACCGCTTGCGGGGTGCGGAGAATGTTTGACTGAACAGGGACTCCCTGTAGGGTCTGCCCGTGTTGAACGGGGAGATCATTCATTCCCCGATTTCCCTTGTGGGGAATCGGGAGCTCAGAGTCGGGATCTATCCACCGGCTGTAGCGCCTGCACGCGGCGCCGGTTTATCCGGGGACCATCGAGGCGATCTTTCCCGGGCTGCGTCGTCCGTCCGGAATTCAGTCATCAGATCTTTCTATCGGATCCGGCTGTCGAATCCGTCCCTCCATGACCTCGTGAGGTGAGCATGCGCACTCTCCTGGTGGATAACTACGACTCCTTCACCTTCAATCTGTTCCACCTCCTGGCGGAGGCCAACGGGCAGGAGCCCGTCGTCATCCGCAACGACGAGCCGGGGTGGAGAATCAGCCACCTGGAAGGGTTCGACAACGTCGTCCTGTCTCCCGGACCCGGCACCCCCGAGCGTTCCGAGGACTTCGGCATCTGCACCGAGATCGTCCGCGCGGCCGACCGCCCGGTCCTCGGCGTGTGCCTCGGCCACCAGGGCATCGCCCACCTGGGCGGCGGCTCCGTCCGGCGGGCCCCCGAGCCCCGGCACGGCCGGGTCTCCCCCGTGGAGCACGCCGGGACGGACCTGTTCGCCGGGATCCCCTCGCCCTTCGACGTCGTGCGCTACCACTCCCTCACCGTGGAAGACCTCCCCGAGGACGTCTTCGAGGCCACCGCGTGGGCGCCCGGCGGCATCCTCATGGGCCTGCGCCACCGCGAACGCCCGCTGTGGGGCGTGCAGTTCCACCCGGAATCCATCAGCAGCGAGCACGGACTCCTGATGATGCGCAACTTCCGCGAGCTCACGGCCCGCTGGCAGCAGGAGCACCCCGCCGCGCGGCCCCTCGCACCGGCCGCGCCCGCCGCCGCGCCCGCCCGCCCCGCCCCGAGCCGGCACCTGCGCGTCCTCACCGAGCGGCTGCCCACCGCATGGGACCCCGAGATCGTCTTCGACGAGCTGCTGCGCGGCGGGAACCACGCCTTCTGGCTCGACAGCAGCCGCAGCGACGGCGCCACCGGCCGCTTCTCGATCATGGGTGACGCCTCGGGCGACCTGGCCCGCGTGGCCACGGCCGACGTCGCGGCCGGCACCGTCACCGTCGTCTCCGAGCGGGACGGCGTGCGCAGCGCGCAGGTCGCGCAGCGCCCCTTCTTCGACTGGATCGACGAGGACCTGAAGTCCCTGCGGACGGACCTGCCCGACCGCTCCGAGAACCCCTGCAACTTCGCCCTCGGCTGGGTCGGGTACCTCGGCTACGAACTCAAGGCGCAGTGCGGGGCCGGCCCGGTCGTCCACCGCTCCCGGCAGCCCGACGCCACCATGGTGTTCGCCGCCCGCGCCCTGGCCTTCGACCACCTGACCGGCACCACGCACCTGCTCGCCCTGGCCCCCGCCGACCCCGCTGCGGACGACGCCGAGGCCCTCGCCCACGACGCCTCCGCCCGAGCCTGGCTGCACACCACCGCCGAACGGCTGCGCGCCCTCGCCGGCCGGACGGCGGACGCCGAGGTGCCCGCGCAGCCCCTGGACGCCGGCGACCTGAGCCTGCGCCACGACCGGGACGCCTACCTGGACCGCATCCGGCGCAGCCAGGAGGACATCGCCGCCGGCGAGACCTACGAGGTCTGCCTCACCAACGAGCTGCACAGCGAAGCGAAGGTGGACCCCTGGGAGGGGTACCGGTTCCTGCGCCGCACCAGCCCGGCGCCGTTCGCCTCGCTGCTCCTCTTCGACGACCTCGCCGTCCTCAGCACCTCGCCGGAGCGGTTCCTGCGCGTCACCGCCGAGGGGCTGGCCGAGTCCAAGCCGATCAAGGGCACCCGGCCGCGCGGCGCCACCGCGCAGGAGGACGAGGCGCTGATCGCCGATCTGCGGACCAACGAGAAGGACCGCTCCGAGAACCTGATGATCGTCGACCTGGTCCGCAACGACCTCGGCCGGTGCGCGGAGGTCGGCTCGGTCCACGTGCCCAAGCTGTTCGACGTGGAGACCTTCGCCACGGTCCACCAGCTCGTCAGCACCGTACGGGCCACCCTGCGCCCCGGGGTGAGCGCCGTGGAGTGCGTGCGCACCGCGTTCCCGGGCGGATCGATGACGGGCGCCCCCAAGATCCGCACCATGCAGATCATCGACGAACTGGAGGAGGGCCCGCGCGGCGTGTACTCCGGAGCGATCGGCTACTTCTCCCTGTGCGGCGGCGCCGACCTCAGCATCGTCATCCGCACCGCCGTCGTGACCGAGGAGGGCATCCGCTACGGAGTCGGCGGCGCCATCGTCGCGCTCTCCGACCCCGCCGACGAGTACGAGGAGACCATCACCAAGACCACCCCGCTGCTGCGCCTCCTCGGCAGGGGCTTCCCCGGCCAGGACGGGGCGGCGACCTCCGCGCCCCCGGTGCCCCGTTGACCGGGCCGACCGCGCAGCCGGAACCGACCGCGCAGACCGCGCCGATCCCGCCGGCCCGCGCCGACCGACTCTTCGCGCTCACCCACTACGGCGCCCTGCGCGAGGTCCCCGCGACCGACGCCCCCGGCACGCTCCTCGCCGCGGACTCCTGGCTGGTCGCCGAGGGCCGGGTCCGCGCCCTGGACCGGCACCGCGGTCGCTTCACCGCCACCTGCACCGAGGCCTCGGGGCTGCCCGCCGCACTCCTGGACACCTTCTGGACCGCGATGGCGGCCCTGCTGCCCCGCGGCGCCGGCGACTGGTTCCCGCGCGTGGAGCTGGAGACCGGGTCCCCGGACGCCTCCCCGGACACCGTCCTGCCCGGCGGCCACCGGCTGCTGTACCGGCTGCGCCCCGCGCCCGCGCGCACCACGACGGCCAGGGTCTGGGGGCTGGCCGTCTGCGACCCGCGCCGGACGCCCCGTCACAAGGGGCCGGACCTGGCCGCGCTGGCCGCCGTCCGCTCCCGGGCCACGGCCGCGGACGCCGACGAGGCGCTCCTGGTCACCGCGGACGGAGTGGTGCTCGAAGCGGCCAACTCCTCGCTCCTGTGGTGGGAGGAGGAGGTCCTGTGCCATCCGCCCGCCGAGCTCCCCGTGCTCCCCGGGGTCACCGCCTCGCTGCTGCTCGACCGGGCCGCGCGCACGGGCGTGACCGTACGGCCCGTCCGGCGCAGGCTGTCCGCACTGGCCGGACGCGAGGTCTGGGTGGTCAACGCCCTCCACGGCCTGCGCCCGGTCACCGCCTGGACGGGCGGCTCCCTCCCGGCCGGCGCCCCGCTGCACGCCGCCGCGTGGCAGAGCTGGCTGGAGGGCCTGCGGACCCCGCTCCCGGCATGAGGGAACGGACCGGCCGCTGCGGGCCGCGCAATTGTCCTTCCCGTCCGGGCCGGACGGGACTCGGGCTCCGCCGCTATTCGGCGACCGCGATCGGCTGGAGCCGGCGGGGGATCGTCGAGCCGGCCGGATCGGTCCGGGCCAGATCGCCGGAGAGCACGGCCTGGTGCAGCTGCTGGAGCGGAGCGGACGGCTCCAGCCCCAGCTCGCGCACCAGGGAGGCCCGCAGCTTCTGGTAGGCCTCCAGCGCGCGCCAGCCCCCGCCCGAGCGGTGCAGGGCGCGCATCAGCTGCCCGCAGAAGCCCTCGTGGAGGGGGTGGCGGGCCGCCAGCACCCGCAGTTCGGGGATCACCTCGGCGCAGCGGCCGAGCCGGATGTCGGCCTCGATGCGCCGCTCCAGGGCGGCCGTGCGCTCCTCGTTGAGCTGGAGCACCTCCAGTTCGAGGATCGACCCCGCGCGTACGTCGACCAGCGCCGGCCCCTGCCACAGCCCGAGCGAGCGGCCTAGCAGGTCGGACGCGGCACGGTAGTCGCCGATGTCGTACGCCGCCCGGCCCTGCCCCGCGAGCCGCTCGAACTCGTGGGCGTCGACCTGGCCCGGAGGCACCTGGAGCAGGTAGCCGCCGAACCGGGTGACGAGGACCTCCTTGGCGTCGAGCGCCGGGTCCCGCTCCAGGGCGGCGCCGATCTTCCGGCGCAGCTGGAGGATGTACGTCTGGAGGGTCGTGGTGGCGCTGCGGGGGATCTCCTCGCCCCAGATCTCCTCCATCAGCGTCGGCACGGTGACGACCCGGCCGGCGTGAAGTGCGAGCAGGGCCAGCAGCTGCCGGGGCTTCGTAGCGGTCGGAACCACCGAGACGCCGCGCTCCTGGGCAGTGAGCGACCCGAGTACTTTGATCTCCATCTGTGCGCTCTCCCTCATCGGGCCACGGACGCCGGACAGTGTGCGACGACCCCTTTGGAGTCAGGCAAACAGCCTCGCAGCAGAGGCCCTCGGCGGCCCAGTGAGGTGCGCACGAGGTGAATCATGAAAATGTCATACGCGTCCGGTGAACGTGACACTGCCGGTTCCGTGAGGTCCCCCTCCAGACTCTCGTCCCAGGCAGACACCAGTGCAGCACCGTTCGTCTCAGGGGGAAGTCATGAACGTGGCCCAGGAACTTTTCCGTTTCGCGGAACTCGCCGCCCGTACCGCTCTGGAACCGAAGCTCGGACAGCGCTTCGACGCCGACCCGGCCGGGGTCCTGCTGGAGTTCGGACTCGAAGCCCGGGGAGTCGACTGGACGTCCGGTGCGACCCTCTCCATCGACGACCTGAGCGCCGTCACCGGTTCGGTGTCCAGCTGCCTGCGGTGCGGCACCTGCATCGGCGGCAACCTCACCGACCAGGCCGACCTCCAGGTCGCGGCATGACGCCGCCGCGGGAGCCCCAGGCGGGCCCCTTCGTGGCCTTCAAGCGCCACGTACGGGCCGAAGCGGTCCCGGGCGAGGCCGCGTTCGTCCTCTCCGACCAGGGCGTTACCGTCCTGCGCGGCGCCGGCATAGAGAGCCTGGTCCCGCTGCTCGACGGCAGCCACACCCTGGACGCGTTACTCAGGGCCGCCTCGGCGACCATGCCGGTCGCCGAGGTGGGCCGGGCGCTGCGGAGCCTCGCGCAGGCCAATCTGGTCGGGTACCGCCGCGGCGGCGCCGACCCGGCCGGCACCGAACCGGCCGGCGGGGACACCGCCCTGGCCCAGGCCTACTGGGACCGGGCGGGCCTCGACGGGTACGAGGCCACGGCCGAGGTCCGCACGGCGCCGGTCGCCGTGATCCCGGTCGGCGGGGTCGACGCCGCCGAGGTCCGCGCCGCCTGCGCCGCCTCCGGCCTCAACGCCGTGGACGAGCACGCCGACACCCCGCTGGCCCTGGTCGTCTGCGCGGACTACCTGGACCCCGGGCTGAGATCCGTCTCCCGGCGGCTGCGCCGCCAGGGCCGGACCTGGCTGCTGGCCAGACCGTTCGGCGCCGATCCCTGGACCGGCCCGTTCTTCTCGCCGGCCGCCGACGGAACCGACGGAACCGAAGGCCCCGACGGTCCCTGCTGGTCCTGCCTGGCCCACCGGCTTTCCGAGCACCGCGCCGGGGAACTCCCCGTACAGCGCGCCCTGGGCCTGGACGGGCCGGCGCCGCGACCCGCCCCGACCCTCTCCGCCGTACGGGCCCTGGGACTGCAGTGCGCCGTGCTGGAACTGTCCAAGTGGCTCGCGGGACTGCGCTACCCGGAGCAGCGGTCGGTGTGCGTCCTGGACAGCCTCAACCTGAGCACCGCCCACCACACCGTGCTGCGCCGCCCGCAGTGCCTCGACTGCGGGGACCCCTCGCTGGTGGCCCGGCGGACGGCGCGGCCCCTGGCCCTGGCCTCCCGGCCGAAGGCGGAGGGCACCGGCAGCAACGACCGGGCCGTCTGCGCCGAGGGCATCCTCATCGAGAACCGCCATCTGATCAGCCCGGTCACCGGCATCGTGACGAACGTCCGCCCGGTCCCGGGACTGCCCGACGGACTGCACGCCTACGACTCCGGTCACAACCTCGCCCTCCGCGGGCACTCCCTGGCCGGGGTCCACCAGGTGCTGCGGGCCCGCAGCGGAGGCAAGGGGGCGACCGCCACCGAGGCCCGGGCGAGCGCGCTGTGCGAGGCGGCGGAACGGTACAGCGCCGCCCGCCAGGGCGACGAGCTGGTCATCCGCGAGTCGATGGCCGCGCTGGGCGCCGCGGCCGTCCACCCCAACGCGTACCAGCTGTTCGACGAGCGGCAGTACGCCGACCGGGCGCGCTGGAACGCCCTGCAGCCGCCCTTCCACCGGGTGAGCCGGCCCTTCGACCCCGCCGCCGAGACCGAGTGGACCCCCGTGTGGTCGCTCACCGCCGGGGTCCACCGGATGCTGCCCACCTCCACCCTCTACTTCGACACGGGCACGGGCGCCTCCCGGGACGGCCTGTGGGCCGACTCCAACGGCAATGCCGCGGGCGGCAGTCTCGAGGACGCGGTGGTCCAGGGCGTGCTCGAACTCGTCGAGCGGGACGCCGTGGCGCTGTGGTGGTACAACCGGCTGAGCCTGCCCGGCCTCGACCTGGACTCCTTCGACGAGCCCTGGCTCGCGGCCACCAGATCGGCCCTCGGGCGGGCCGGCCACCAGGTATGGGCCCTCGACCTCACCTCCGACCTCGGCATCCCGGTCGTGGCGGCCGTCTCCCGGCGCACCGACGGCCCCGCGGAGGAGTTCGTCTACGGCTTCGGAGCCCACCTCGACCCGCGGCTCGCACTGCGCAGGGCGGTCACCGAAATGGTGCAGATGCTGCCGGCCCCCGGCGGTTCCGGTACGCCCCTGCCCGGCCAGCCGCAGCTCTTCGCGGACCCGGCGCAGACCGCCCGGACCCCCGCGTCCTGGCGGTACGCCGGACGCAACGCGGACCTCCTCGACGACGTCACGCACCTGCGGACCCTGCTGGAGTCGCACGGGATGGAACTGCTGGTCCTCGACCAGACCCGGCCCGACGTGGGAATACCCGTGGTCAAGACCCTGGTACCCGGGCTGCGCCCGTTTTACGCCAGGTTCGCGCCCGGACGGCTTTTCGACGTACCGGTGCGTCTCGGCCAGCGGAAAGCGCCCACCGCATTCCACGAACTCAACGAGCTTCCGCTGCCCTTGTAGATACGCTTCCGGATGCCCTTGTAGATCAGCTGGAGATCAGCTCTCTGCTACCTCTCCGATCTTCGGCGGGCTCCGCATATAGTGCGGACCCGGACCTCTCGTTTTCCTACCGAGGAGTGAGCATATGACGGGCCGTTTCCGGACTGCGGACAACGACCTAGCTCAGGGGACCGACCAAGCGGAAACCAAGAATCCGGACAAGCGGCGGGTCACCGACGTACTGGCCCCGCGCCTCGCCCAGGGCATCGTGGTCACCGTCCTGTCGGGGTACGGAATCGTCACCCTGCTCAATGTCGAATACGCGCTGCGCGACCGGCGGCGCGAACTCCTCGTCTGCGCGGCGGCGGTCCTGGTCCTGTACGGCCTCCAGCTCGTGCTCACCTCGCCCAAGGCCCGGCACTGGTCCACCGGCCGCAAGTGCGCCGCCCTGGGCGTGCAGTTGTTCCTGACCTTCCTGCCCCTGGTCTGGCTGAACGTGGCGTGGGGCAGCGTGGCGGGCCCGCTGAGCGCCTCGGTCCTGCTGCTCGCGCCGCCCAGGATCGCCTGGCCCTCCTTCGCGGCCATCTCGGGCGTGGTGCTGTGGTGGGCGGTGGGACAGGGCGGCACCGTGCTGGACCTCGCGTACTCCACCATCTCCACCGCGCTCACCGGACTGGTGGTGTACGGCCTGACCCGGCTGACCGACCTGGTCCACGAAGTGCACGAGACCCGTGCGGAGATGGCGCGGATGGCCGTCATCCAGGAACGGCTGAGGTTCGCCCGGGACCTGCACGACCTCCTCGGCTACAGCCTCTCGGCCATCTCGCTGAAGTGCGAGCTGATCCAGCGGCTCGTCGTCAACAACCCCGAGCGGGCCCGCGAAGAGGTCGTCTCCGTGCTCGGGGTGTCCCGCCAGGCACTCGTCGACGTCCGGGCGGTCGCCCGCGGCTACCGCGACATGTCGCTGGCGGCGGAGGCCCTGTCGGTGGCCGACGTGATGGCCTCGGCCGGCGTGGAGGCGGAGGTCGACATCGACTGCGGGCGGCTCCACCCGCTGGTGGACACCGTGCTGGCGACCGCCCTGCGCGAGGGCGTGACCAACATCCTCCGGCACAGCAAGGTGCAGTCCTGCACCATCAGGGCCGCGGTCGACGAGGAGATGGTGGAACTGGTGATGGAGAACGACGGGGTGGTGGCCGTCGGGCTCGCCGACCCGGTGGACCGGGGCAGCGGGCTGGGCAACCTGGCCACGAGGCTCGCCGCGATCGGCGGGACCCTGACCGCGGGCATCGAACCGCGGGGCCGGTTCCGGGTGACGGCGAGGGCACCGATGAGACCGGTCGCCCCCGACCCTCCGGACGGCGTCGGACCACAGGGGCGCGGGTACGACGGGAGCGCAGGAACGGCGTCCGTCGCGGCGCTGGAACGTCGAGCCGGCTGAACCGGCGCGAGCCGACCGGCACGAGGGGTATACGGGGGAACAACCATGCTGTCGCTGCTTCTTGCCGAGGACGTCCACATGGTCCGCGGCGCACTCATCGCATTACTCGAACTGGAGCCTGACTTCCAGGTCGTGGCTTCCGTGGACCGCGGTGACCTCATCGTGGCCTCCGCGCTCGAATCGCGCCCCGACGTGGCGATCATCGACATCGACCTGCCGGGGATGGACGGGCTGACCGCGGCCGCCGAACTGCGCGAACGCCTGCCCGCCTGCCGCACGCTGATCCTCACCAGCCTCGGCAGACCCGGCACCCTGCGCCGGGCGATGGCCGCCCGCGTCTCGGGTTTCCTGCTCAAGGACTCCCCGCCGGCCCGGCTCGCCCAGGCCGTACGGGCCGTGGCCAACGGGCAGCGGGTGATCGACCCCGATCTCGCCCTCAGCGCCTGGGAGGCCCTGGACAATCCGATATCCCCGCGCGAGACGCAGGTGCTCCGGCTGGCCGCCCGGGGCGCCGACGCCGGCGAGATCGCCGAGCAGCTCTTCCTGAGCGAGGGCACGGTACGGAACTACCTGACGGCCATCGTGGACAAGCTCAACGCCCGCAACCGGATCGACGCCATCCGCATCGCCGAGGAGGCGGGCTGGATCCCGTAACGCCGGGCGCGGGCGGCAGGCTCAGGCCGCCCGCAGGACCCGGGTCGACTCCTCGGTGACCTCGGCCGCGGCGGACAGCCCCGCCAGCCGGCCCCGGTAGCCCTCGCCGGCGCGCACGCGCGCCCAGGCACCGGTGTCCAGCCACCACAGCACGCCCAGGTAGGACCGGGGATCGGCGGCCGAGCGGAGCAGATCGCTGCCGCCGAAACCGCTGTCCGACACGCACTGCGCGACGAGGGCGCCGAAGTCGAGCTCGAACTGCTTCGGCGGGCCGTCGAGCACGGCCCGGACCAGCACGACGTGGGCGGCCTCCGAGAGCTCGCCCCCGACCGTCATCCGCCCGACGGTGACCATCAGTTCGCTGGAGGACTCCGTTCCCGGACCCAGCCCCGGGTGCCGCACCGGCGACGGCCCGTCCTCGTGCCCGGACTCGTGCGAGGCCTGGAGCAGCCGGTCCAGGGTGCTCCACTGGTCGAGGTGGACGTAGCTGCCGGGGCGGTCCGGGCAGGCGGCCGTCACGAGCGCCTCGAAGCCCTTGGCGGACTCCCGGTGGCGCGCGTAGCCGACGAGTGCCCGCTCGAACGAGGAGGGATCCCCGGTCGTGGTCATCCGCTCGACGACCGTCACCTGCCGGCCGCGCTCCCGCTGGGACATCGGCGGCTCCCCTCCTGCTCCCTGCACGGCATAACCGGTGCATTGTCGGCACACGCCGCTAGAGCGCCGATGGAACCGGCTTCCGTACGGGCCTCCGCGCCCCTCCCGCGGACCCCGCGGCAGGGTTTTCACCACCCGTGCCGAACTTCTGCCGTTCCCTTGCCGGTCGGCTGGCCGTCGCCCGCGCACGCTGGTGGACAGGACGCCGGGAACACGGCGACCGACGGCCTCCGGGACGGGGCAGGGGAGGACGACGCGTGAAGAAGGTGCACTTCGCGGGGACCCACAGGGTCCGCCACCCCGAGGAGACCTGGGCCCGCCTCGGCGAGCTCCGGGACTCCTTCGGGATCACCCGGATCGCCGATGTCACCGGCCTCGACACCCTCGGCATCCCGGTCTTCGCCGCGGTCCGGCCCGCCGCCCGGACCCGGCCGCTCGCCTACGGCCGCGGAGCCACCCCGCTGCTCGCCAGGATCTCCGCCGTCATGGAGTCCGTGGAGCTCTGGCACGCCGAGTACGCCTGCCCGCCCGCCGAAGTGCTGCGCACGCCCGCGCGTGAACTCGCCCTGCCCTACGACGTACGGGCCCTGCCGCTGCAGCCCGGCAGCCTGCTCAGCGAACACACCCCGCTGGACTGGGTCGTCGCCGCCGACCTGGTCACCGGCGCCCCCGTCCCCGCCCCGCGGGCCTGCGTCGCCGCGGGCGAGGAAGCCGGCCCCGAGTGGCGGCCCCCGCTGCTGCGCGCCACCGCCGACGGACTGGCCGGCGGCAACAGCTTCGAGGAGACCGTGGTCCACGCGCTCTACAACGTGATCGAGCAGGACTGCGCCCTCGCCCCGGCCGCCACCCCCGCCCCGGTTCTCTACGCCCCGGCCGGGCCCGGCGCCACCGGTCCCGTCGACCCCGCCGGCGTCGACGACCCGCTCTGCGCCGAGCTGCTCGCCCGCCTCGCCGCCGCCGGAGTCCGGGTCACCCTCACCCGCCGGGCCAACCGCTGGGCGCTGCCCTGCTTCTCCGTGGGCCTGTGGTCGAAGTCCTTCCCCGTACCCGTCACCGCCGTCGGCGTGCACGGCGACCCCGGCATCGCGCTGGGCCGCGCACTGACCGGCGCCGCCCGCGACCGGCTGCGCGCCCTGGCGGGAGACGGCCCGGCCACCGCGTCCCGGGCCCGCGCCACACCGCCGCGCGCCGCCCGCACCGCCGGGGCGCCCGCCGGGCGGCTCCTCGACTGGCGGGAAGCCTCCGTCCACGCCGCCGGGTTCGCCGAATTCGCCGAGGACACCGACGAGATGCGCTGGCTCGCAGGCCTGGTCACCGCGGTGACCGGGCACCGGCCGGTGGCCGTCGACCTCAGCACCGAAACCGACCTCCGCGTGGTCAAGGTCGTCGCCGCGGGCCTCACCGGGCCCGCCGCCGGCGCCGGCGCCGCACACCCGACCGGGGAGCGCCGATGACCACCCACGTGTTCCTCGGAGCCGCCGTCGACGCCGAGGAGGCCCGCGCCGCGCACCCCGGGGCGGTCCTCCACCCGCCGGCCCGCCACGGCGATCTGCTGGCCCTCGCCACCGGGCCCGGGGACACCGTCGTCCTCCTCGACGGCGTCCAGAGCCACGGCACCCCCGTGCCCCACGAGGAGATCCTCGACCTCCTCGCCGACGGCACCCGGGTCGTCGGCGCCGCCGGGTTCGGCGCCCTGCGCGCCGCGGAGCTGTGGCCGTACGGCATGCGGGGCATCGGCCTCGTCTTCGGCATGTACGTCCAGGGCACCCTGGACGGCGACGCCGAGGTCGCCGCGCACCGGCCCACCCCCACCCACGGGCACCCCACCGTCGCCCTGGTCACCCTGCGCTGGACGGTTGCCAACGCCGTCACCGACCGGATCCTCACCGCCGCAACCGGCGACACCCTCCTCGACCTCGCCGGCTCGATGCACTCCGCCGAGCGCTGCTGGCCCGCGCTGCTCCGGCGGGCCGCGGAGCACGCCGCGCAGACCGGCGAGGCCGCGGCCGCCCTGCACGCGTACGCCCGGCGGAGCCGCTCCACCACCGACCTGCAGCGCGTGGACGCCCTGCTGGCCCTGTCCTGGCTGGCCCAGGAAGCACCCGCGTCCGAAGCGCCGTACACGCCCGAACCCCTGCTCGTACCAGCCTGGTTCCTCACGCCCACGAGCCGACGCGCGCAGTGGCGCGGCACGTTCCGGCCCACCCCGGGAGCCTCGCGCCACCCGGCCGTCCGGGAGCTCGACGTACTCCGCTTCCAGCAGCTCTACGCCCCCGACTTCCCCGCCCGCTACCGGGGATTCACCCTGCACCGGATCGCCGGGCACCCCCTGCCCGCCGGGGAATCCGAGCTGGAGACCTGCGCGCTGGAATCCGCCGCACGGGCCGGCATCACCGCGGACCTGCTCCCCGCCCAGGCGTGGGAGCACTGGCTGACCCCCGGCGAGCGGCGCTCCGGAACCCCCTGGCACCGGCTGCTCACCCTGCTCGTCCGCTCGTTCCGCAGCGCACCGGGCGACGCCCCCTTCCACGGGGTGCCCGCGGAGCTGCGCCGTACGGACGCGGTGTGGGCGGCGAGCACGAACGCGGTGGCCGCCATCGACCGGCTGGGCGGGTCCGCCGCGACGGCCGGCCCGGGCGGCACCCCCCGCCGGATCCCGGTGAGCGAGGTGCGCGGGCACCTGCGGGAGACCTGGGGTTCCGGCAGCCCCGCCGCCCTGGAAGCGGCGGCCCGCGACCGGGGGTTCGCCTCCCTGGCCGAGGCGGAGGAGGCGGCCCGCCGCTTCATGCCCCTGCGCGAGGCCCGGGCGGTCCCCGCCCCGGACGTCCGCCCCTGACCGCGCGGCGGCGCCGCGCCCGGCGGACGTCAGCCCAGGTGGAGGCCCGCTAGCGCCCCGCTCTCGGCCCGCTCTCGCGCCCCGTCCACGGCCTTCCCGCAGCGGTACTGTCCCGAAGTGGGGTCCACTCGCGGGCAGCGGACCGGACCGGGAGGCACCGATGAGGACCGTACTGATCGTCGAGGACGACGACGGAATCGCCGAGGCTCTGGAACAGGCCCTGACCGTGCACGGCTACGCCACGTGCATCGCCGGCACCGGGGCCGCCGCCCTGGAGCAGCTGGACGACGCCGCCCTGGTCCTGCTCGACCTCGGCCTGCCCGACCTCGCCGGCCACGAGGTCTGCCGCCGGATCCGGGAGCGCTCCTGCGTCCCCGTCATCGCGCTGAGCGGCCGGGCCGACGAGCTCGACCGCGTGATGGCCCTGCACATGGGCGCCGACGACTTCGTGGCCAAGCCCTTCGGCCGCTACGAACTGATGGCGCGCATCCAGGCGGTCTTCCGGCGCACCGGCGACTGCCCCCGGCACCACGCCGCCGCCGACGCGAACGAACCGGAGACCGGACCCGATCCCGATCCCGTGGGCGAACACGAGCCCGAACACCCGGCCGGCGCCATCCTGCGGGCGGGCCCGCTCAGCCTGGACCGGCGCACCCGCAAGGTGTACCTGGACGGAGCCGAAGTGCGCATCACCCGCAAGGAGTTCGAGCTGCTGGCCATGCTGCTCGAGGAACCCGGCACGGTCATGGAACGCCAGGACATCATGGCGCGGGTCTGGGACGAGAACTGGTTCGGTTCCACCCGCACGCTGGACGTCCACGTGGGCTCCCTGCGCGGCAAGCTCGGCAGCAACGACTGGATCGAGGCGGCCCGGGGCGTCGGCTACCGCCTGACCGTTCCGCAGCCGGGGGCGTCATGAACGCGATGAACGCGCCCCCCGCGTGGGAGCAGGAGCAGCCCACCGTCGCGGTGGCCGCCGCCCACCAGATGCGCGGCCCGCTGTCCTCCGTACGCCTGCGCCTCGAACTGCTCCAGGACCGCTTCCGGGGCGCGGCCGATCCCGCCCCGGGCCGGGAGGTGGCCGCCATCCTGGGCGAAGTGGCGCGGCTCTCCGAGGTCCTGGAACAGGTACTGGCCTGGGGCGCGGTCGAGCACGCCGTGACCCGGGCCGAGACCGCGGACGCCCTGGCCGTCGCCGGGCTGCGCGTGGAGGCCTGGTCCGCCGCGGCGCGGGCCGCCGGCACGCACCTGGAGATCATCGGGGAGCGGGCGGGCCTCGTCCAGCAGCCCGGCACGCTGGAGCAGACCCTCGACGTCCTGCTGGACAACGCCCTCAAGGTCTCCCCGGCGGGCGGGACCGTACGGGTGTCGGTGGGCCGGGACGCCCCCGGCGAAGTGGCCGTGGACGTCTGCGACGAGGGCCCGGGGATGACCCTGGAGGAGATCGCCCACGCCTGCGAACCCTTCTGGCGCGGCCGTGCGGGCCGCGGCGGCCGGGGCAGCGGCCTCGGACTGACCATCGCCGCCGCCCTGCTCGCCGCCTCGGGGGGCCGCCTCGAACTCGGCGCGCGCGGAGCCCTTCCCGGTCTGCGCGCGAGGGCGGTCCTCCCTGCGGACACCCTCGCGCGGACCGCCCCGGCTCAGCCCTCCGTCCCCACCGCGGGCGGCTCTCCGTTGCTCCACACGACCTCGTAGGTGAACCGCTCGATGCGCCAGCCCTCCGCGGTGCGCACCAGCAGGGCCTCGTAGTGGCCGCCGACGTCGAAGTGCGTTCCCGGGTCCTCGCGCCGCTTCAGGTGCACGGCCAGCGTCTGGGCCCGGACCCGGGCCCGGTCGCCGTCGCCGCCGACGGCGAGGTCGATGTCGTGGTTCGCACTGACGTGATGGCTCCCCGCGAAGCTGGCGCGGCCCATCTCCTGGAAGGCGACGAGCCCTTCGACGCCCTTGTACTCGCCGAAGGGGAAGCTGAGGACCACGTCCTCGGTGAACACCGAGCCGAGCCACGCGTCGTCGTCCCGGTCCCGGTCCATGTGGCTCACGTAGCGGTCGCACAGCCGGGAGATCTCGCTGCGGTCGGTGAGCTCCCGCAGCTGTCCGGCGAGGCTCGCCACGAGGTCTTCGCTGGTCGGAGACATGATCTGATCCTTTCTCGGGGCCGTCAGGCGTTCGGTTCGTACGTGCGGGCCTGCCAGGTGCGGGGTCCGTCGAAGCCCCCGCCCCGCTCGGGGCGGCGCCAGCGGGCGGCCGTGCGCCGCAGCGGGCCGTGGTCGCCCGGAGCCGGTTCCGCGGCCCTGGCCAGCAGGACGGCGGTGAGCGCGGCGACCTCCTCCGGGCTCGCACTGCCCTTCTCCACCCGCACCAGGAACGGGTGGGTCTGCTCGCGCGCGGGGTCTCGTACCTGTACCTCGGTCATCTCCGGGTCCTCCTCACTGGGGCGGGTTGCCGTGCTTGCGGCGGGGCAGCGCGGCGTCCTTCGTGCGCAGCATCGACAGGCAGCGGATCAGCGCCGAGCGGGTCTCGCGCGGGTCGATCACGTCGTCGACGAGACCGCGCTCGGCCGCGTAATAGGGGTGCACCAGCTCGGTCTTGTACTCGTCGATCTTCTGCCGGCGCATCGCCTCGGGATCGTCTGCGGCGGCGATCTCCCGCCGGAAGACCACGTTGGCGGCGCCCTCGGCGCCCATCACGGCGATCTCGTTGGTCGGCCACGCCAGCGCGATGTCCACCCCGATCGAGCGGGAGTCCATCACGATGTACGCGCCTCCGTACGCCTTGCGCAGGACCACGGAGATCCGCGGCACCGTCGCGTTGCAGTACGCGTACAGCAGCTTCGCGCCGCGCCGGATGATGCCCTGGTGCTCCTGGTCGACGCCCGGCAGGAACCCGGGCACGTCCACGAGGGTGACCAGCGGGATGTTGAAGGCGTCGCAGAACTGCACGAACCGCGCGCCCTTCTCGCTCGCCTTGATGTCGAGGACCCCGGCCATGGCCGCCGGCTGGTTCGCGACGATCCCCACCACCTGGCCGCCGAGCCGGGCCAGCGCCACGACCAGGTTCGGCGCCCACCCGGCGTGCACCTCCATGTACTCCCCGTCGTCGGTGATCTCCGTGATCACCTCGCGGATGTCGTACGAGCGGTTCCCGTCGGCCGGGACCGCGTCGAGCAGCGCGTCGCAGTGCCGGTCGGCGCTGTCCTCGCTGTGCACGTCCGGCGGCAGCTCGCGGTTGTTGGAGGGCAGCAGGGAGAGCAGGTAGCGCACCTCGGCGAGGCAGGTCTCCTCGTCGTCGTACACGAAGTGGGCCACGCCCGAGACCCCGGCGTGCACGTCGGCGCCGCCCAGGCCGTTCTGCGTGACCTCCTCCCCGGTGACCGCCTGCACCACGTCCGGACCCGTGATGAACATCTGCGAGATGTCGCGGACCGTGAAGACGAAGTCGGTGAGCGCCGGCGAGTACGCGGCGCCGCCGGCGCACGGTCCGAGCATCACGCTGATCTGCGGGATCACGCCCGAGGCCTTGGTGTTGCGCTGGAAGATGCCGCCGTACCCGGCGAGCGCGGACACGCCCTCCTGGATGCGCGCGCCCGCCCCGTCGTTGAGCGAGACCAGCGGGGCCCCCGCGGCCAGGGCCATGTCCATGACCTTGTGGATCTTCTGGGCGTGGGCCTCGCCGAGCGCCCCTCCGAAGATCCGGAAGTCGTGGGCGTACACGAACACGGTGCGGCCGTCGACCTCGCCCCAGCCGGTGATCACGCCATCGGTGTAGGGGCGTTTGTCCTCCAGGCCGAAGCCGGTCGCCCGGTGCCTCCTCAGGCCCTCGACCTCGGTGAAGCTCCCCTTGTCGAGGAGCAGGTCGATCCGCTCGCGCGCGGTCAGCTTGCCCTTGGCGTGCTGGCGCTCGGTGGCCGCCGGGTTGGCGCCCTCCCGGGTCTCCTCCTTGATGCGGGCCAGTTCACCGAGCCGGTCGGGCGGTGCTCCGACCCCGTCAGCCTGCTGTGTCGTCACCACGGCGCTGCTTCCTCCCCGTTGTCCGGTTCATCGCGTCTACCGGTCGGCAGACGGTTCGTAGTCGGAGCACATCGACGGCTCCGCGGCGATCAGCTCCAGGGCGTCGGCGGCGGTCAGCATCTCCATCGTCACGAAGCGGGCGGTGATCTCGTGCGGTCCGTCGGTGAGCAGGGCCGACGCCGCCACGTGGGCGGGGCAGCTCGGCAGGTTCTGGACGATCCAGCCCTCGGGACGCTCGGGCGCGTCCGGTCCCTCGTCCGTGCCCAGGTAGTCGGCGGACAGCTCCCGTCCGAGCCCGGTGCCCAGGCCCTTGAAGTAGGCCTCCTTGCGCGTCCAGAGCCGGCCGAAGGCCAGTTGCCGGTCCGTCGCCTCTTCTATGGCGGCCAGCTCCTTCTGCTCCACCGGGTGCAGATCGGGCGAGCACAGGTCGGTCGTCTCCAGGGACGGCACCCGCTGCACGTCGATGCCCACGGTCGAGGTCGCGATCCCGATGAGGACCACCCCGTGACTGTGCGACAGGGAGAAGTGCAGCGGGACCGGCGAGTCGAGGAGCACCGGCCGGCCGTGGGGGCGGTCGCAGCAGGGGCAGGCGTCGCGGCCGAACTTCAGCAGGCCCGGCGCGATGCCCGTGTAGGCGGAGAGCAGCCGCCGCAGTGCGATGTGGGCCGACAGGTAGGTCAGACGGTCGTTCGGCCTGATGAACGCGGCGGCCCGTTTGTGCTCCTTCGCGTCGAGCTCGTCCGTGACCAGGGCGTCCTGGTTCTCCTCCGTCAGGTCCGGATGGCACACCCACAGGTGCATGTCCTGGTCGGGTGGGGTGATCCGGGCCGCCCCGGAGGCCTTGCTCATCGGCCCGCGCCGGCGGTCGCGGCGAACTGGGCCTGGGACTCCCGGCGGTCCGGCATCAGCGCGGACAGCAGGGCGGCGACCTCCGCCACGCTGTCGTCGCGCAGCAGGTCCGGCGCCTTCACCGTGACGCCCAGCGCCGTCTCCAGCTTCCGCTTGAGCTGGATGGCCATGATCGAATCCACGCCCTGGCTGCGCAGCGGCCGCCGGACGTTGATCCGGTAGGCGGGCGGGATGTCGAGGGTCTCGGTGAGTTCCTGGCAGATGTACTGCTCGATGATCCGTATGCGTGCCGCGGTGTCCGCGGCGCGCAGGGCCGGCAGATCGGGCAACCGTTCGAGCCAGGTGCTTGTGTTGTGAAGTGTCATGGTTCGTACCGCCTTCTATGAGGGGTGGACGGTGTTTTCGGGGTGGGCGGGGCCCGGTCGCCTCCTGGGGGTGGGGTCGTCCCGTCGCGTCGGTGCCGGCCGGATCATCGGTCCGTGCGCCGCGCCGGGGGCGGCGGAGCGCCGGGCCGGCGGTCCGGCACGGCTGTGGCGGCACCCTTCCCAGAGCGTCCCGACGGGTTCCGGAGGGCGGGTCGCGCCCCGCTTGACGGCCCTTGGACAGAGCTCTGGCCCGGTTCCGGCGGGCTCAGTCGTCAATTCCGCTTGGGGGCTGCTGCTCCTCCGCGCCGGCGCCGAACCACCGCAGCAGGGCCCGCGGCAGAGCCGCCCCGGTCCCGTCCGGCGCCGTCCACACGATGTGGCCGTCGGGCCGTACGAGGACCGCGTCGGTGCCGTGCAGGGGGCCCGGCGGTGCACCGGCCTCGGGGCGGGCGGTCACGAAGGCGACCCGGTCCGCCCAGGGGCGGGCCGCGCAGCGCAGGGCCGGGTTGCCGACGAGGTCCAGCAGGAGCCCGCGGCCCGGGCGCAGCATGGCCGTCGTCGTCATGACGGGTCCCCAGGGCGTGACCAGCCGGGCGTGCGGGATCCGGGCGCCGAGCAGGGTGCGCAGCGACGCGTAGGGGGCCGTACCCGTACCCGTACCGGGCCCGCCGGGCGGCAGGTGCGGCTGGGCCCTGATGGTGGCCAGCACCCGGCGGCCGGCCTCGCGCCGTTCGGTGTCGTAGCTGTCGAGCAGGCCGGGCGGCGCCCAGCCCCGTACGGCCGCCGCCAGCTTCCAGCCGAGGTTGACCGCGTCCTGCACGCCGAGGTCGAGCCCCCGCCCGCCGGCCGGCATCCGCCGGTGGGCGGCGTCGCCCGCGAACAGCACCCGGCCGGGGAACCGTGCCCCCGTCAGGCGCCGTACGGTGCTGTGCCCGCCGTCGCATCCGACGAGGTAGCGGCCGCGGACCCGTACGGCGCCCTCGGGTCCGAACGCCTCGGCCTCCACGTGCTCCTCGGTGACGGTGAGCCCGCGCAGTTCGAAGCGGCGCCGCACGTCGGCGCCGGAGGAGGCCGCCCACCGGCCGAAGTGCCCCCGCACCTCACGGGGCGGGGTGCCCGGGGGATCGAGCAGGCCCCGGCCGTCGAGGATCTCCATGGTGCGGGTGTGCAGGGCGGGGGCCCGCGGCCGCGGAGCCGGGGCCTCCCCGCGATCCAGTACGGTCACCTCGGCGCCGCCGAGCCGCAGTTCACCGGCGAGCATCAGCCCGACGGGTCCCGCGCCCACGACGACGACATCGGTGTCCAGCCGGTCCGCGGCCACGGTCAGCCCTCGTGCTCGGCGTAGTGCTTGGAGCCGTGCTGGGACATGCTCACTCTCCTTGGTATCGATCTCGGCGGACAGCTGACCGGATCGTGCTTCACAGCTTCTTCGGGCCGGGCCGCGGGTTCAACACACCGCGTTTTCAGAGCCTGGCCAGAGTTCTGCAGGCGCCGTCCGCCTGTGTAAGCGGCGACGCACGTGAAGTTCAGAGGAGAGCCAAAGGGGCCCGTCCGCCCTCAGTCCCCGGAATCCTCCGAGTCCTCCGGGGGAGGTGACTGAGGCGCGGGCTTCGTGTGGAGGACCTCGCGGGCCTGCTCCGCGGCGCGGGTTATGCCCTCGCTCACGAAGTCGACGAAGCGGGCGATGTTCTCGAGACGGGTGGCGGCCGGGGTGCCCGGACCGAGGACGCCGACGCCCTGCCGGGCCGTCTCGACGAGCAGGGTGTGGGCGCGTGCGCTGGCGATCATTCCCTGGTACCAGACGTCGTCGTCCACCACGTAGCGCTCGCGGCGGCCCTCGTCGGGCTCCCGGCGGACGAGGGACTGGCCTTCGAGGAAGGTGATGGCCTTGGAGACCGACGCCGGGCTGACCTGGAGGCGCCGGACG
Source organism: Streptomyces sp. NPDC058401 (assembly GCF_042722885.1). NCBI lineage: Bacteria > Bacillati > Actinomycetota > Actinomycetes > Kitasatosporales > Streptomycetaceae > Streptomyces > Streptomyces sp. NPDC058401. Next base: position 44,049 of record NZ_JBHXKA010000028.1, on the reverse strand, counting down.
AGTTCGGACGCGGTGAGACTGCCCGCGTCCGTGGTGTAGAGCGCGGCCAGCACCCGGGCCGTCATCTTGGACAGGCCCGACTGCATGAAGATGCCGGCGAAGGTCTCCTCGTACGCGCGCACGGCCTCGGCGTCGCGCCCGTCGGCCTGCGGGGACGCCTGCGGCCCCCGGGGCGCGGCCTGCCTGCTCCGGTGGGCACGGCGTTCGGTGGCGCGGTGGGCCAGATCGGAACGGTAGGAGGCGGGACCGCCGTTGCGCATCACCTCGCGGGTGACCGTCGAGGTCGGCCGGTCCAGCCGCCGGGCGATCTCCGCGTAGGCGAGCCCGTCGGCCAGCCCCAGCGCGATCTGCTGGCGCTCCTGCTGCGTGAGTCTGCCTCCCGGCACCGTGCTCTCCCTCTGTAGGTCCGTGATGCTCCCTCCCAGCATAGCGTTCACTCCCAGTCCATTGCAACGTTTGGATGGCTCGCGTTGCATTGAATTCAAGACCATTGCAACGATAATCGGGCTTTGGCCTGGGGTGATGCAGGAACTGCGCAACGAGGATGTTGCCGGATATTGGAATGCAACGTAGCTTTTCCGTTGTCAGAAACAAACGGCACCACCGCAGCGCACAGGAGAGAACCATGCAGAAGTTCGCCACCACCGCCCCGATCGCCGCCGTCCTCGACATCCCCGCCGGCCGCATCCGCCTCATCGCCGCCGACCGGGCCGACACCACGGTCGAGGTCCTGCCCGCGGACGCCTCGAAGGGCCGCGACGTGAAGACCGCGGAGCAGACGACGGTCGCCTACGCCGACGGAGTCCTGCGCATCGAGGTCCCCGCGGCGAAGAACCGGATCCTCGGCGCCGCCGGATCCATCGAGGTCACCGTCCAGCTCCCGGCCGGCTCCCGCATCGAGGCCAAGGTGGCCGCCGCCGACTTCCGGGGCGTCGGACGCCTCGGCGACGTGGCCTTCGAGGGCGCGCAGGCCACGGTCAAGCTCGACGAGGCCGCGAGCGCCCGCCTCACCGTCCAGGCCGGCGACATCGCGGTCGGCCGCCTGGGCGGTCCCGCGGAGGTCAGCACCCTGAAGGGCGACATCACCATCGCCGAGGCCGTGCAGGGCACCGTCGTACTGCGCACCGAGTCCGGCGAGATCTCGGTCGGCGCCGCCGCCGGGACCTCCGCCTCCCTGGACGCGGGCACCTCGTACGGCCGGATCCACAACGCCCTGAAGAACGCCGGGGACGCCGCCGACCGGCTGGAGATCCACGCGACCACCGCCTACGGCGACATCACCGCCCGCAGTCTCTGAGCCGCACCCCACCGCACCGCACCCCGCCGCACCGCACCGCCGCACCGCACCGCACCGCCGCGCAGCACCACCCGCCCGAACCGGCACCGCCACCCGCACCGCACTCGCACCGTCGAAGGAGCAGAGCAATGAGCACCACCGAGCAGTACCAGGCCGCGGAGCGGCTCCTGCATCGCCCCGTCCGCCCCGGCGAGCTCGTCACCGGCGACAAGGTCAGGCCCCAGTGGACCGACTCCGGCGCCGGCGCCCGGTTCTGGTACGCGGTGCACACGGGCGCCGGCCGGCGGTTCGTCCTGGTCGACCCGGCGGCGGGCACCCGTGAGCCCGCCTTCGACCACCCCCGGCTCGCCGCCGCCCTCACCGTCGCCTCCGGGCAGCCGGCCGACCCCGAGGCCCTGCCGTTCGCGGCAATACAACTGGTGGGCGAAGCAGTGGAGTTCGACGCCTTCGGCGAGCACTGGCGCTGCGCACCGGACGGCTCCACCTGCGAGCGGGCCGAGGCCGCGTCCGCCCCGCCCGGCAGCCCGCTGGACGTCCCCTCACCCGACGGGAAGTCCGCCGTGTACCGCCAGGGGCACGACCTGTGGGCGCGCTCCCTGGCCGACGGCCGCACCTGGGCCCTGACCACCGACGGCGCCCCCGGCCACGCCTACGGCGCCGCCCCCGACTGCACGGCCAACGCCACCCTCCTCGGAAAGATCGGCCTCCCGCACCTGCCGCCCGCGGTCGCCTGGTCGCCCGACTCGACGAAGGTGCTGGCCCACCGCACCGACGAGCGCGAGGTCCGCCTCGCCCACCTCGTACAGGCCGCCCCCGCCGACGGCGGCCCGCCCCTCACCCGCACCCAGCGCTACGCCCACCCCGGCGACACGCACGTGCCGCTCGCCGAACTGGTCGTACTGGACCTCGCCGAGGGCACCCTGGTCCGCGCGCAGGCCGAGCCCCTGCTCATGCCGCAGCTGTCCCCGATCACGGCCCGGTGGGCCTGGTGGGCCCCGGACGGCTCCGCGGTCTACTACCTGGCCCGCCCCCGCGACCTGCGCACCCTCACCCTGCACCGGCTCGACCCGGCCACCGGCGAGGTCACCACGGTGCTCGGCGAGAGCGGCCCCACCCGCGTGGAGCCCAACCCGTGGGCGTTCGAGGCGCCGATCGTCCGGGTCCTGTCCGACGAGGTGCTCTGGTACTCGCAGCGCGACGGCCACGGCCACCTGTACCGCTATGACCTGCACACCGGCGCCCTGCTCGGACGGGTCACTTCCGGTCCGTGGGAGGTCCGGCAGATCCTGCACGTCGACGAGGCCGCGCGGACGGTGTACTTCACCGCCTCGGGCCTGGTCGAGGAGGATCCGTACCGGCGCACGGTGTGCAGCGCCTCCCTGGACGGCTCGGCCTTCACCCGGATCACCCCGGACGACCAGGACCACACCGTCGTCACGTCCCCCGCCCACGACTGCTTCGTCGACTCCGCGTCCACCGTCGACACCCCGCCCGTCACCCGCGTCCTCGACTGGAGCGGCCGGGTCCTGGCCGAGCTGGAGCGCGCCGACACCGGCAAGCTCACCGCGACCGGCTGGACCGCGCCGGAGCGGTTCCGCGTCAAGGCGGCCGACGGCGAGACCGACATCTACGGGATCCTCTACGGGCCGCAGGACTTCGACCCCGCCCGGCGCTACCCCGTCGTCGACACCCTCTACCCCGGCCCGCAGCTGGGCCGCGTCGCCCCGGGCTTCGACCCCGGCGGCCTGGGCCTCGACGCCGAACCCCTCGCGGCGCTGGGATTCGTCGTGATCGCCGTGGACGGGAGGGGCACCCCGGGGCGCGGAAAAGCCTTCCACGACGCCTCACAGGGCCGGCTGTCCGACGCCGGCGGCCTGGACGACCACGTGGCGGCGCTGCGCCAACTGGCCGCCACCCGCCCGTGGATGGACCTTGACCGGGTGGGCGCCTTCGGCCACTCCGGAGGCGGTTTCGCCGCGGCCCGGGCCATGCTGGACCACCCCGGGGTGTTCAAGGCGGCGGCGGCCCTGTCCGGCTCGCACGACGCCCGCTGCTTCAACCTCGGCTTCGTGGAGTCCTACGACGGCGCGGACAACCCCGAGGCCTGGGCCCGCACCTCCAGCCTGGACCTCGCGGACCGGCTGGAGGGCAAGCTCCTGCTCGTCCACGGGGAGATGGACGACCAGGTCCACCCGGCGCACACCCTCCGTCTCGCCGACCGGCTCGTCGCCGCCGGCAAGGACTTCGAACTGCTCATCGTCCCCGGCGCCGACCACACCTTCATCGACCACCTGGCCTACGTCCGCAAGCGCTGCTGGGACTTCCTGGTCCGCGAGCTCCAGGACACCCCGCCCCCCACCTACCGCCCCGCCCCGATCCCCCTGGGCCCCGAACTCCTGGCGGACCTGTTCGCCTGAGCCGGCCGAGGGCCGAACCACCGACGGCCCGGCCCCGGAAAACCTCCGGGGCCGGGCCGTCACGGCATCAGCCGCACCGTCAGGCGACGCAGCGCAGCATCTCCAGCGGCGGGTTGTCGGCGAGGTTCGCCCAGTGCTCCGCACCGAACTCCGCCACGCCGGCCTGCGACACCGTCACCGGGATCCAGGTGAGCTCGCCGAATCCGGCCGCCTTCAGGGCGGTCTCGTACACCTCGCGGCGCGGGAAGTTCGCGACGAACGAGACCGGCGGGTCGAGCAGCGCCGTGGTCCGCACCTTGAAGCCGGTCTCGACCGCCTCGCCGGTGAGTTCGGTGCGGAAGCCGTACTTCTCCGGGGTCGGACCGTCGAACCGGTAGTCGGGCGACTGGTTGATCAGGAAGAGCTCCGCGCCGGGCTTCAGGCTCCGGTGGATGTTGCGGCACATCCGCTCCGTGGTGGCGATGTCCGAGGCGTAGTTGAGCAGCTGGACGGCCAGCCCGACGTCGAAGGGCTCGTCGAAGGACCGCAGCCCGGCCGCGTCGCCCACCTCGTAGCGCACGCCCAGCGGGTCGCGCTCCTCGATCGCCTGCGCCACGGCGACCATCTCACCCGAGATGTCGATCCCGAGCACGTCGCCCGCGCCGCGCCGCTTGAGCTCCCGGCTGTAGAAGCCGGTACCGGAGGCCAGGTCGAGGACCGACTTGCCCGTCACGTCCCCGACCAGGGCCAGGAATCCGGGCACGATCGCCCACTGCTCCAGCGGCAGGGCCTTGAACCCCTCGTACGCCTCACCGATCTCGTCGTACTGCTCCTGTGCACTCATCGTGCCGTCCTCCCCGTTGGTTTTCACCGTGCGAGAGGGCCCATCCCCGCCCGTGAACGCGGCGGACCAAGCCCTCCGACCGGCAGTCTCTCCCAAACGGGGAGGTCATCCGCCTTGGCGAAAACCACGAAAACCGGCCACCCGTCCCGGCCTCCCGCACAGCCGTCGCGCCGGCGGGGGGACGGGCGGGGGGACGGGGCGACTGCGGCTCAGGAGGCCGCGAGCGCGACGCACATCCCGCCGAGCGCCACCGCCTGGAGCAGCACCCGGACGTTGATGACGCTGTCCCAGGTGCGCTGCAGCCCACGGGCGTCGGGTGCGACGCGGCAGTCCAGCGCCGCTCCGGTCAGCTCCTTGTTCACGGGCGCGCTCACCTTGTTGTAGATGGCCAGCCACACCACCAGGGCCACGGCGGCCACGCCCGAGGCCACGGACGGCGTGGTCTTGCCCTCGAACCCGGCCACGGCCGCGGTGCCGACCGTGGCCACCAGGCCGAAGACGCCCGGGATGGGCATCCGACTGTCGCCGAATCGGTGGATCTGGCCCATGGCGCTGGTCAGGGCCGCGTCGTCGACGTGGGCCATGGCCGGCCGCTGGACGAGTGCCGAGAACACGTCGGTCCCGTAGACCACCGCGTTGGCCATGGTGGCCACCACGGCCAGCGTGAGCAGGAGCGCTTCCATCACAACCACCTTTGTCGTTCTGCCGGTTGCCGCGTGGCCGTCGCGCCACGGGGATATAGCGATGCTAGATGTCCTACCGACACTATCAACATCGACGCTCGTAATGCTAGCGTTGACAACTACCGGAGTCCGTCAGGGATCTCGTACCCGATGGGAGCGGCCCGGCCGCCCGGACAGCCTTGAGGAGAGCTAGACATGGCCATAGGACGACGTCCCCGTCGCGTACTCATAGCCGGCGGAGGGATCGGCGGCCTCGCCGCGGCCCTCGCACTCCAGCGCAAGGGCTTCGAGGTCGTCGTCTTCGAGCGGGCCGAGGAACTGCGCGACGGCGGTGCCGGACTGCACATCTGGACCAACGGCGTACTGGCCCTGGACCACCTCGGCCTCGCCGAGAAGGTCCTGGAGACCGCCCCGGCCCAGCAGACGGCGCACTTCAGCACCTGGCGCGGCGAGGTGCTCGGCGCCTGGCCGGTGGGCGACTTCGTCACCCGGTACGGACAGCCCACCATCGCCGTCGAACGCTCCGTGCTGCACGGCATCCTGCGCGACGCGCTGGAAGGCCCCGTGGTGCGCACCGGCGCCCAGGTCGTCGGCTTCGACCAGGACGCCGAGGGCGTCACGGTCCGCTTCGCCGACGGCGGCAGCGAGCGCGGCGACCTCCTGATCGGGGCCGACGGCATCCACGGAGCCGTGCGCGACGCCATGTTCGGCCCCGCCAAGAACCGCTTCAGCGGCTACATCGCCTGGCGCGGCCGGGCCCCGATGGAGCACGCCGACATCCCGGCCGGCACCTTCAACGCGATGTTCGGTCCGGGCACCCGCTTCACCTACTACGACGTCGCACCCGGCCTGGTGCACTGGATGAGCGTGGCCAACGGAGCGCCCGGCGGGCGCGACGAGCCCGGCGTACGGGACATGCTGCTGCGCCGCCACGAGGGCTGGGGCGGACCGGTCGCGGACATCCTGCGCGCCACCCCCGAGGAGTGGATCCTGCGCGGCGACGTCGAGGGCCGCAAGCCCGAACGCCACTGGGGCAAGGGCCGCGTCACCCTGCTCGGGGACGCCGCACACCCCATCACCTTCAACATCGGCCAGGGCGCCTGCCAGGCCCTGGAAGACGCCCTGGTCCTGGCCGAGCACCTGGAGCGGGCCGGAAGCGACCCGGTCTCGGCGCTCCGCGGCTACGAGAGCGAGCGCCGCGAGCGGACGGCGCCCCTGCAGCGCATCGCCTGGCGCATCGGCCAGATGGGCTCGGTCGAGAACCCGCTGCTGATCAAGGCGCGGGAGGCCTTCATGCGCAAGAACTGGAACACCAAGGCCTTCGGCGCGGCGGAGAAGGGCCAGGTCGCCTACGGCACCCGCTGGGCCAAGGCCCCCGGACGGACGGCCGCGCAGCCGGCCGCCGCACCCGGCGCCGCCGCCGAATGAAATGAGTCAAGGCGCATTCAAGGAATGCGCCAGAACCTGATGCCAGATTTCACGGGGTCGAGGACCGGTCGCCGCGGCGTGGTGGCTGGGCGGACCGACGGCTCGACGACCTGTCACCCACAACTCAGTGAGGTAGGAACGGGGATGATCGACAATCTCTTCACGATGTTTCCCGGTCAGGGCTCGCAGCGCGCGGGCATGGCCGGACACCTCCTCCGCGAACACCCCCGCACGGTCGGACGCGTGCTGGCCCGGGCGGAGGAGGCCACGGGACTCCCCCTGACGGAACTGTGCACCACGGCCCCCGAGGCGGACCTCGCCCCGACCGAGATCGCCCAGCCCGCCATCGTCGCCACCAGCCTCGCCGTGTACGAGGTCCTGCGCGAGGAGACCGGGTTCCGGCCCGGCGCCGTCGCCGGGCACAGCCTGGGCGAGTACACGGCGCTGATCGCCGCCGGCGTCCTCGAAGCGGGCGACGCGCTGCGCCTCGTACGCCGCCGCGGCGAGCTGATGGCCGGGGTCTCGCGCCGGGTGTCCGGGGCCATGACCGCGGTCATGGGACTGGCCCCCGAGCGCATCGAGCAGCTCTGCACGGCCGCCGCACCGCTCGGCGTGGTGGAGGTCGCCAACTACAACGAGGCCGGCCAGACGGTGATCTCCGGCCAGAGCGAGGCGGTCGCCGAGGTGGGCCGGCTCGCCCTGGAGGCGGGCGCCGAGCGGGCCGTGCCGCTGAAGGTCTCCGCCCCCTTCCACTGTTCGCTGATGCGCGCGGTCGAGGACGAGTTCACCGCCGAACTGGAGCGCACCAGGTTCTCCGCACCCCGGCTGCTCGTCATCAGCTCGGTGACCGGCGGCGCGGTGCGGGACGGGGCGCACGCCCGCGACCTGCTCCGGCGCCAGCTCGCCGGCCCCGTGCGCTGGGTCGACGTACTGGAAGCCTCCTCCGTGCACGGCGTGGACGGCTACCTGGAGGTCGGCCCCGGCCGCGTCCTCAGCGGCTTCGCCAACCGCTGCGTGCCCGGCGCCCTGGTGCGCAGCACCAACGACGAGCGCCGCATCGCCACCCTGCTGCGCGACCTGCGCCCGGAGTCCGCCGTCGGCGCGGCCGCCGCCTAGCCGCGTACGCCCGCCCGTCCCCGCGTCTCCACCTCACACTTTTCGTCCCCTTCGCAAGAATCCACTTGAAAGGCAGCAAACGGTGCCCGAAACCCTGACCACCCTGTCGACCGACTACCTCCCCGCGGTCCAGGCCGCCATAGCCGACGCCCTCGGCATCGACGAGGCCGAGGCCGTTCCCGACGCGACCCTCCTCGGGGCGCTGGGTGCCGAGTCCATCGACCTGCTCGACATCCTCTTCCGGCTGGAGCGCGTCACCAAGGTGAAGATCACCGTGGCCGACATCGCCAACCTGCTCCAGGGCGGAATCCCGGACGAGGAGTTCGGCGACGAGAACGAGGTCGTCAACGACACCGGCCTGACCCACCTGGAGAAGGTCCTGCCGCAGTTCGACCGCAACCAGCTCGCGGAGCCGCTGACCGCCGAAGGCGTCCTCGGCCTGTTCACCGTGCAGAACCTCACCGATCTGCTGACCGAGCGCGCCCACGCGGCCGCCGCAGCCTGACATCCCGTCCCGCATCCGCCCGGCTCCGGACCGCGGGGCCGGGCGGGTGCGGGGTGCGCCGGGGCCCGTATGGCGCCCGTCGGCCGCAGCAGCCAGGACGCCCACCTCGTAGCAGAAACGGGAAGAGACAGATGAAGCTGAAGGACCGCACCGCCCTGGTCACCGGTGCCTCGCGGGGCATCGGCCGGGCCATCGCCCTGGCCCTGGCCGAACAGGGGGCGGCCGTCGCAGTCAACTACCGCTCACGCCGGGAAGACGCCCTGGCGGTCGTCAAGGAGATCGAGGCGGCGGGCGGCCGGGCCGTGGCGATCGGAGCCGACGTCTCCGACCCCGCCGAGGCCGCCGAACTGGTCGCCGAGGCCATCCGACAGCTGGGCTCCCTGAACGTGCTGGTCAACAACGCGGGCACCAGCGACGACGGCCTGATCTACGATTCCGCGCCGGACGCCTGGCTGAACGTCATGAAGGTCAACTTCGGCGGGGCGTACCACTGCACGCACGCCGTCATGGAGCACTTCATGGCCCAGGGCGACGCCACCGTCGTCAACATCTCCTCCGCCATGGGCGAGCGCGGCTGGATCGGCCAGTCCAACTACTCCGCCTCCAAGGGCGCCCTGAACTCCTTCACCCGCTCCGCCGCGATCGAGCTCGCCCGGTTCGGCGTACGGGTCAACGCGGTCCTCGCCGGCTTCACCCCGACCGAACTGGTGGGCGAGGTGCTCCAGCGCGACGGGGGCAAGAGCATCAAGCGCCAGATCCCCCTGCGCCGCTTCGCCACCGTCGAGCAGGTCGCCGCCGCCGCCGTGTTCCTGGCCGGCCCGGACTCCGGCTACACCACCGGCGAACTGCTCACCGTCGACGGCGGATTCTCCGCACAGCTCGGCATCGGCCGCCCGTAGGACCGGAGGGAAGGGAACGGAAGAAGAGGCGAAGAGACGAAGATGCGATTCCATCTGATCGACCGGATCGAGACCTGGACCCCCCGCGAGCGGATCACCGCCCGCAAGGTCACCACCGTCGCCGAGGACTACTGGCAGGACACGGCGAACGGCCCGGCCCTGCCCTTCGGACTCGCGCTGGAGGCGCTGTGCCAGTCGGCCACCTGGCTGATCATGCTCAGCACCGACCACAAGCAGCGCGCGGCGCTGCTCGCGGTCGCAGAGGCCACCGCCCACCGTCCGGTGGTGCCCGGTGAGGTGCTCCGCATGGAGGCCAGGATCGAATCGATGAACGACGACGCCGCGATCCTCGACGGCACCGTCACCGTGGACGGCGAGACCGTCCTGGAAGCGAGCGGCATCATGTGCGCGCTCATCGACGCCGAGCGTCTCGACGACCCGGCGAACACGGCGCGCATGGCGCGACAGCTGCAGGGCGGAGGACCGGTCGGATGAAGCGCGTAGCGATCACCGGAATCGGGGCGGTCACCCCGCTCGGAAACGATGCGGACAGCACCTGGGAAGGCCTGGCCACCGGACGCAGCGGAGTGGGTCCGCTGACCACCTTCGACGCCTCCGGGTTCCCGGTGCGGATCGCCGCGCAGGTCAAGGACTTCGACGCGGCGGCCGCCATCCCGGCGAAGGTCGGGCGCAAGCACCTCTCGCGCGTCGGCCAGTTCGGCGTCGCGGCGGCCTGGGAGGCGGTCCGCTCCGCCGGGGTCGACGAGCTCCCCGAGGAGGTGTACGCCGCCGACGAGCGCGGGGTCGCCATGGGGGCCAGCGTCGGCCGTCCCGAACTCCAGGCGCTCCTCGACATCGGACACCTGCGGGCCACCACCGGCCAGGCGGACGCCTTCATCTGCCAGCCCCCCGCCCTCACCCTGACCGACGACCAGAACGTGCCCCTGGCCGCCATGGCCCGGATGGTCGGCGGCACCGGTCCGATGCTCGGCATCAGCACCGCCTGCGCCGGATCCGGGCACGCCATCGGGGAGGCGTACCGCGCCATCCAGGAGGGCGACGCGAAGCTGATGATCGCCGGCGGCTACGACTCGCTGACGACCTGGCTCGACCTGCTCGGCTTCAGCCTCCTCGGGGCCCTGACGGACCGGTACAACGACGACCCCGAGCACGCCTCGCGCCCCTTCGACGCGAACCGCAGCGGCTTCGTCGTCGGCGAGGGCGCCGTCGCGGTCGTCCTGGAGGACATGGACGCGGCCCGCGAACGCGGCGCCACCATCCTCGCCGAGGTCCTCGGCTACAGCTCCACCCTCAACGCCTACCGCATCACCGACTCCCCGCCGGACGGCTCCGGAGCCATCCAGGCCATGGAGGGGGCCATCGCCGAATCCGGCCTGGGCACCGCCGGCATCGACTACGTCGTGGCCCACGGCACCAGCACCCACGGCAACGACCAGTCGGAGACCACCGCCATCAAGAAGGTGTTCGGCGCCGACTCCCAGCGGATCGTGGTCAGCGCCCCCAAGTCCATGGCCGGCCACCTGACCTCGGCCAGCCTCGGCCTCGGCGTGCTCGCGGCCATCAACGCGATGCGCCACTCCCTGGTGTCGCCCACCGTCAACCTCGACCAGCCGGACCGCGGGCTCGACCTGGACTACGTACCGCACACCGCGCGCCCCATGGAGGTGTCGGCGGCCCTCGTCAACGCCTTCGCGTTCGGCGGCAGCAACACCAGCATCGTCATCGGCGCCCCGCAGGAGGACGCGTGAGCACCGCGACCGACGTGAGCCCCACGACCACCGCGACCACCGCGACCGAGACGGCCACCGCGACCGAGACGGCCACCGCGCCGAGCACCCCCACCGAAGTGCCCCCCGGCTTCGACCGCCTCGTGGAGCTCGTCCCGGGCGAACGGGCGGTCGCCGTCCGCAACATCCCCGCCACCCTGCCCGTCTTCGACCACCACTTCCCCCGCCACCCCATCCTCCCGGGCGTCCTGCTCCTGGAGAGCATGGCCGACCTCGCGAAGGCCGCCGCGGGCGGCGACCCGGCCGGATGGCGGCTCGCCTCCGTACGGGGCGTCCGCTGGAAGCACTTCGTGGCCCCCGGCGACCAGGTCGAGATCACCGTAGAGGTGACGGGACGCACGCCGCAGACGACCGACGTACGGACCACCGCCCGGGTCGAGGGCCGTGTGGTCGCCGCTGCTCGCCTCCTCGCCCTGGTGAGCGCAGAGAAGCCCAGGGAGGGCACAGCATGAGCGACGACAGGCGGCGCGTGATGGTGACCGGCATCGGTCTGATGACCGCGATCGGCCAGGGCGCCGCACCCACCTGGGAGAACCTCCTGGAGGGCCGCAGCGGCATCGGCCCGCTGCGCGCCTACGATCCGGCGCCGCTGCGCACCGGCATCGGCGCGGAGATACCCGACTTCGACCCCACGCAGTGGGCCAGCCGGCGCACCCTGCGCATGCTGTGCCGCGGGGACCAACTGGCCCTCGCGGGCGCCACCCTGGCGCTGCGCGACGCCGGCCTGGACGGCGAGAGCGACCTGGGCCAGCGCGCCGGGCTGTTCCTCGGCAGCAACAAGGAAATGCCCCGCATGGACGAGCTGATCGCCCAGCTCCAGGCGGTCCGCGCCGAAGACGGCACCCCCGACCTGTACAAGCTGGGCCAGACCGCCTCCTCGGTGATCGCCCCGCTGTTCTTCGTCGAGGGACTCCAGCCCGCGGCCGGCTTCCACATCTCCGAGAAGTACGGCATCCGCGGCGCCAACGCCTACTTCGCGGGCACCGCCGACGCAGGCGCCATGGCGATCGGCCGCGGCATGCGGACCGTACGCCGCGGCGAGGCCGACATCGTGCTCGCGGGCGGGTACGACGACGCCACCGGCTGGTGGGCCATGTCCAAGATGGACGGCCTCGGCGTCCTGTCCACCCGCACCGACCTCGGCCAGGAGGCCTTCCGCCCCTTCGACCGGGACCGCAGCGGCTCCGTGTTCGGCGAGGGCGCCGCCCTCCTCGTCCTGGAGGAACGCGAACACGCCCTGGCCCGCGGCGCGCACTGCTACGCCGAGGTCACCGGCTACGGCGCGGGCAACGACTGCGTACGCCCGCCCAGCCCGCAGGCCCGGGCCCGCGGCCTGTCCCGGGCCATCGTCCGCGCGCTCGACGACGCGGGCGGCGTCTTCCACGACGGCGGCTACATCGCCGCCCACGGCTGCGCCACCGTCCAGGGCGACGCCAGCGAGACCCTCGCCCTGCACGACGCGCTCGGTACGGCCGCCAAGGCGGCGCAGATCAGCAGCATCAAACCGCAGACCGGCCACCTGGTCGGCGGAGCCGGGGCACTGAACGCGGCCGTCACCGCGCTCGCCCTGGACTCCGGCATCGTCCCCGCCACGCAGAACCTGCACCACCCCGCCGACGAGTGCGACCTCGACTACGTACCGCTCACCCCGCGCGAAACGCGGCCCGACAGCGCGCTGGCCCTCGCCCGCGGCCTGGAGGGCCAGGCGGTGGCCATCGCCATGGGGCGGACCTCATGACGGACATACGCATACCCCCGGACGGAGAGCGGACATGACCGACGACATGTACGAGCACGACACCGTGCCGGACGGCACCGGCGGCCGGACCCGGACCGTGGTGGTCTGCGGCGTCGGCGCCGTGACCGCCCAGGGCGCCACCGCCACGGCGCTGTGGGAGGGCGTACGGGCCGGATACTCGGCCATCGGACCGGTGCGCGGCATGCCGATGGACTTCTACGGCACCGACATCGGCGGCGAGGTCCAGAGCGAGCTCGCCCCCGCCTACGACTACCTGGCCGCCTTCGGCGGACGCGAACGCGAGCCGGCCGTCGACTTCGCCCTGGCGGCGGCGCAGGAGGCCCTGGACCAGGCGGACCTCGGCGGCCTGCCCGCCGACCGCTGGGGCGTCTCCTTCGGCTCCTGCAACGGCGGGCTGCGCAGTGCGGAGAAGCTCGCCCGCAGAGCCCGGGCCGGCGGCGCCCCCGAGGACGACGGCCGGCACTACCTGCTGGTGCCCCCGCAGGCCATCGCGGAGGCCCTCAGCAGCGCCTTCGGCCTCAAGGGGCCGTCCCTGTCGGTGAACACGGCCTGCGCCTCGGGCGCCCACGCCATCGCCCACGCCGTCGAATCGATCCGCTCGGGGCACTCCGACGCCATGCTCGTCGGGGGCAGCGACGCCTTCACCGAGACGGCGTGGGCCGGGTTCACCAGCCTCCAGTCGCTGTCCAGCAAGCCGGCCGCCCCGTACTCCAAGGACCGCGACGGCCTCTCGCTGGGCGAGGGCGCGGGCATGCTCGTCCTGGCCGAGGAGTCCGTGGCCCGCGCCGCGGGCGCCCCGATCCTCGCCGAGGTCCTGGGCTACGGGCTCTCCGCCGACGGCTACCACGCCACCGCCCCGCACCCCAAGGGCGAGGGCGCGGCCCGTGCCATCCGCGGCGCGCTGACCTCCTCCGGCCTCACCCCCGAGGACGTCGGCTACATCAACGGCCACGGCACCGGCACGCCCAAGAACGACTCCGCCGAGAGCAACGCGGTCCGCGCCGCCCTGGGCGAGGCCGCCGAGAAGACCCCGCTCAGCAGCTCCAAGTCGATGATCGGCCACCTGCTGGGCGCCGCCGGGGCCGTCGAGGCCATCGTCACCGTCCGGGCGCTGGTCGAACAGATCGCCCCGCCCACGGCCAACTTCACCGGTGTGGACCCCAAGTGCGGCCTGGACGCCGTGCCCGACGCCGGGCGCCCGCACGCCATGGACGCCGCGCTCTCGAACAACTTCGCCTTCGCCGGGGCCAACGCGTGCGTGGCCTTCGGCCGGCCCGACGCCCGGCGGTTCACCGCCGAGGTCCCGCCCGCCGGCGAGAAGGTGGTGGTCACCGGCTTCGCCGCGATCACCTCGGCCGGGACCGGCGCCGAGGCGCTGTGGCGGGCCTGGAGCGATGGCAGCCCGCTGGGCGCGGAGGAGGACGGACTGCGCGTCGCGCGCGCGGACTTCGACGCGGCGGCGCACACCACACCCGCCGAGCGGCGCCGCATGGACCGCCTCGGCCAGCTCGCCGTGGCCTCCTGCCGCGTCGCCCTGGAGCACGCCGGCCTCACCGCCGACGAGCGGGTCGGCGTCGTCCTGGGCACCGGACTGGGCCCGATGCGCAGCATCGAGGACTTCCTGCAGCCCGTCCTCGACATCTGCCCCACCTACGGCAGCCCCGCGGTGTTCCCCAACACCGTCTTCAACGCCGCCGCCGGCCAGGTCGCCATGAACGTCGGCGCCAAGGGCCCCACCTCCACGGTGACCACCGGTCACGCGGCCGGGGCCTCGGCCCTCACCGTCGCCTACGACCTGCTGCTCCAGGGCCGCGCGGACGCCGTGCTCTGCCCGGCGGTGGAGGACCTCTCCCCGGGCGTACTGGCGGCCTACCGCGGCCTGCCCCTCTTCGGGGACGCGGCCTACACCCTGTCCGAAGGGGGCATCGCCCTGGTCCTGGAGCGCGAGTCGAGCGCCCTGGCCCGCGGCGCCCGGATCCTGGCCGAGTTCGCGGGACACGCCACCACCTGCGACGCCCAGGGCATCGGCCGCTGGGACGCCGAGGGCGAGGGCGTGGAGCGGGCCATGCGCGGAGCCCTGGCCCACGCGGGCGTCCAGCCGGGCGAGCTGACCGGGATCTGGGCCAACGCGGCCGGTCTGGAACGCGCCGACGGCCCCGAGACGCTGGCCGCCGGCCGGCTCGACGGAGCCGGCTCCGTCCCGGTCCACACCCCCAAGCGGACGCTCGGCGAGCCGGCCGGCGCGGGAGCACAGCTGGCGGCCGTACTCGCCCTCACGGGCTGGGACAACGGCCTGGACAGCGGGCCGGTCCTCATCAACAGCTCCTCGCTCGGGGGGACCCACATCAGCCTCGTCCTGCGTCCCGCTACGGAGAACTGACCATGTCACCCAGCACCGACCGACACGTATCGATCCTCGCCACCGGCGCCCACCTGCCGGGCGACCCCCTCGACAACGACGCCCTGGCCCGGGTCTGCGGCCCGCTCCCCGACGACGTCCTGGAAGGCATCCAGGTCAAACGCCGCCACTGGATGGTGGACCCGGCCACCGGAGAACACCGTACGAGCACCTCCGCCATGGCCACCGCCGCCGCCCGCCAGGCCCTGGAGCGGGCCGGCGTGGAGGCGGCCGAGGTCGACCTCATCGTGCTCTCCACCGCCAGCCCGGACTACCTCCTGCCGGTCGCGGCCACCTACGTCCAGGAGCAGCTCGGCCTGGCCGACTGCGCGGTGATCGAGGTCCGCGCCGGCTGCGTGGGCGCCGTCCAGGCCTTCGACATCGCCCGGCGCCTGCTGGCCGACGGCACCTACCGCACCGCGCTCGTCATCGGCGCCGAGTCGGTCTCCCCGCTGCTCGCCCCCGTCTTCCTCGGCCGCGACCCGCACAAGGTGCGGATGCGCGACCGGCTCACCGTCTACACCTTCGGCGACGGGGCCGGGGCCGTGGTGCTGCGCGGCGGCGAGGAGGGCTCGGCCCACGAGGGCAGCCGCCAGGTGTTCGCCACGCGGTCCATGGGCGGCGCCCGCAAGCCCGGCATGCTGATCGTCGGCGGCGGCACCGACGCCCCGCTGCACGAACAGCAGCAGCGCACGCGGCTGATGGACATCAAGCTCGACATCCCCGGCACCGCCCAGTTCGGCCCCAAGGTCTTCGTGGAGGGCATCCACGACATGCTGCGCCGCTCGGGGCTCGCCCTCTCCGACATCGACGCATGCGTGCTGCCCGAGGGCAACGCCGAGTACTTCGCGAGCGAGTACGGCACGGCCGGACTGTCCGCCGAGGACCAGGCCACCCTGAGCAAGATCATCGTGGAGAACCTCACCGACGTGGGAGCCACCGGCTCCGCCGCGGTCCCCCTCGCCCTGGACGCCGGCTGGACCGAGGGCCGCATCCGGCCCGGGGACACCGTGCTGCTGCTCGCGATCGAGGCCAGCCGCTACCTGTACGCGGGACTCACCCTCACCTGGGAAGCACCCTTCCCCACCAGTTAAGGCCTTCCCCACCAGTTAAGGACGGAACGTGTCGATACAAGAGACGGTGCGCAGCGCGGTGAGCGTGGAGGAGCGCAACAAGAAGACCATCCGTGCGGTCTTCGACACCTTCGTGAACCGGGGCGACTTCTCCATCGTGGAGGAGATCTACAGCCCCGACATGGTCGACCACCAGCCGCTGCCGGGTGCGCCCGAGGGGCTGGAGGGGGTCAAGTACACCATCGCGGGCCTGCGCGAGGGCTTCCCCGACCTGCACGTGACCATCGAGGACATGAGCGCCCACGGCGATCACGTCGTCATCCACAACACCTGGCGCGGCACCCACCGGGGCGAGTTCCTCGGCATGCCGCCCACCGACCGCTACATCGAGTTCCAGGGCGTGGTGGTCTGGCGCCTCCTGGACGACGGCCTGATCGCCGAACGCTGGGGCATCGGCGTCGAGTCCAACATGCTCTCCGTCCTCGGCATGCGGCGCCTCGCGCCCTCCTCGCGCGGCGCCGCCCGCGCCGCCGCGCGCCGGACCGTCGAGCCCGCCACCGTACTGCTGCCGCTCCCCGAGGGCGGCGCCGCGCGCTGGAAGGACGTACAGGCGGAGTTCTCCGGGCCGCGGCTGAGGGAGTACGAGGCCTCCCGGCGCAGGGCCGGCATCCTCCAGGAGTCCTTCGCCCTCCAGCGCCTCGGCGACCGG
Source organism: Streptomyces sp. NPDC058401 (assembly GCF_042722885.1). Classification (NCBI taxonomy): domain Bacteria; kingdom Bacillati; phylum Actinomycetota; class Actinomycetes; order Kitasatosporales; family Streptomycetaceae; genus Streptomyces; species Streptomyces sp. NPDC058401. The sequence continues at coordinate 27,134 of NZ_JBHXKA010000028.1, read as the reverse complement.
GACGTGCTGGTGCACCGGGTCGAGGCACGCGATCCGGCAGGGGCCGCGAAGCGGCTGGGCCAGTCCCGCGACGCCTTCGACGTATGGCTGCGCGAGGCCGCGGCCGGGGCGCTCGGCGCCGACCCCTGGGAGGCCTTCGCCGCGGGGAACGCGGGGGAGCAGGAGCACGCCTGGTCCTCCGTCACGAGCGAACTGAGCTCCGCGGCCTGACCGCAGCGACACGACGGGTCGCCGCCCTCCCGGCCCAGCCTCGAGGGCGGCTCCGGCAGTTCTCTAGTCTAGCTCTGCTAGGATTTCTAGCGTCGATAACTACCGCGGAAGGCGCATGATGATGCGGCAACGAAAGCTCGGCAGCCAGGGGCTGACGGTCTCCGAGCAGGGTCTCGGATGCATGGGCATGACCTTCGCCTACGGCCCGGCCGACGACCAGGAGGCCCTGCGTACGGCCCACCGGGCCTTCGAACTCGGCGTGAACCTCCTCGACACCTCGGACTTCTACGGTCCGCACACCAACGAGGAGTTCGTCGCCAAGGTCATCGCGGGCCGGCGCGACGAGGTGGTCGTCGCCTCCAAGGTCGGCAACGAGGTCACCCCGGACGGGCAGATCACCGGCAGGCAGAACGGCCGCCCGGAGTACATCCGCGCGGCGATCGAAGGCAGCCTGCGCCGGCTCGGCACCGACCGGATCGACCTCTACTACCTGCACCGGGTCGACCCCGACGTACCGGTCGAGGAGACCTTCGGCGCCCTCGCCGAGCTGGTGGCCGCAGGCAAGGTCCGCCACCTCGGCATCTCCGAGGCGGCCGCCCCGACCATCCGCCGCGCCCACGCCGTCCACCCGCTCACCGCCGTCCAGACCGAGTACTCGCTGTCCACCCGCGACGTCGAGGTCAACGAGGTCCTGGCGACGGTCCGCGAGCTCGGCATCGGCTTCGTCGGCTACAGCCCGCTCGGCCGGGGCCTGCTGACCGGCGCCATCCGCAACCTCGACAACCTGGCCGCGCACGACTTCCGCCGGGTGGCCCCCCGCTTCCAGAAGGACAACCTCGACGCCAACCTGCACGTCGTCGAGCAGCTGGAGGCCCTGGCCACGGCCAAGGGGATCACCACCGGACAGCTCGCGCTGGCCTGGGTACTGGCCCAGGGCGACGACGTCGTCGCCATCCCCGGCACCAAGCGGGTGAAGTACCTGGAGGAGAACATCGCCGCCAGTGCCGTCGCGCTGAGCGCCGACGACCTCGCGGCCCTCGACCGGATCGCCCCCCACGGCAGCACGGTGGGCGACCGCTACCCCGCCGGCGCCATGGCCACCGTTGACGGCTGACCCGTCCATCCCAACGTGAGTGAGTGAATGACCATGGCGAACATCACGATCATCGGCGGCGGTCTGGCCGGCCTGGCCGCGGCGATCTCCGCCGCGGAGCAGGGTGCGCGCGTCACCGTCCACGAGGCCCACTCGCACCTGGGCGGGCGCGCCCGGTCGGCCTCGGCCCCCTACGTCACCAACGACGGCCCGCACACCATCATGGACAACGGGCCCGTCTGGCACTGGCTGCTCCAGCGCGGCCTGGCCGGCCGCTACGTACGGCTGTCGTTCCACGAGTGGACCCGGATGCGCTTCCGGCACCAGGGCAAACTGCGGATGACCCTGCCGAACGGCTACATGAAGATGTGCTGGCTCCACCGGGACATCGAGGTCCCGATCGACCGCTCCTTCCAGGACTGGGCGAGCGAGCGCTTCGAGCAGCAGACCGTCAACGAGGCCCTCGGCTTCCTCGGCCCCATCCTCTTCGACGGGGACCCGGGCCGGCTGTCCGCGGCCTTCGTCTGGGAGCGGCTGCTGCGCGTGGGCACCCCCCGCTTCCCGCTGCCCAGCCGCTACTTCATCGGTGGCTGGGGCACGGTCGTCGAGCGCATGGAGCGGGTGGCCAAGCGGCACGGCGTCGTCATCGAGACCGGATCGCGGCTCACCGAACTGCCCACCGACGGACCGGTGATCGTCGCCACCTCGCTCGCCTCGGCCCGCAGCCTGCTCGGCGACAGCTCGCTGGACTGGCCCAGCGGCACCTCGGCTCTGCTTGACATGGCCGTGACACGTTCGAAGAAGGACGGCAACGTCTCCTTCGACATGGACGAGGGCGGGTTCACCTCCCAGTACTCCGACCACGACCCCTCGCTCGCCCCGAAGGGCGAGGCCCTCTTCCAGGGAGCCATGCCGCTGCGTCCCGGCGAGTCCAAGAACGAGGCGCTGGCCCGGCTGGAGAAGCTCTTCGACCTCACCACCCCGGGCTGGCAAGACCGCATCCTGTGGCGCCGCGACGGAGTCTCCCGGGGCCGCACCGGAGCCCTCGACCTGCCCGGCCTGAGCTGGCGCGACCGCCCCGCCGTCGACCGCGGGGACGGCGTCTACCTGATCGGCGACGCCGTCGCCGCCCCCGGCATCCTCGCCGAGACCTCGATCAACAGCGCCGTGCACGCCGCCGGACTCGCCGTCGCCGCCAAGCCGGTGACACGGCGCACCGCCGTCGGCAGCCTGCGCTGAGAACCCCTCCCCTCTTCCCACTCCACCCTCCAAAAAGGGGCGGCACATGAGAATCACGCTTTCCGAGCGAGGCACTCCCGACTGGCTGGTCGCCGCAGACCTTTCCCAGAAGGTGTTCGCCAAGCAGTACAAGGCCAGCATTTCTCCCGACCCGGACAGCTTCCTCGCCTTCTTCGAGGACTCCGAGGACGGAACCGAGGAAGCCCTCGCCTGTGCGGGCCTGTCCTTCCCCGAGGGCGAGGGGCCCATCCTGCTGGAGCGCTACCTCGACGCTCCCGTCGAGGAGGTCATCAGCGCCTCCGTCGAATCTCCGGTCAAGCGCTCCCAGGTCATGCAGGTCGGCAACATCTCCTCGATCCGGGCCACCGCCGGCGCCGAGATCATCAAGGCCATCCCGCTGGTCATGGCCTGCCTCGGCCGGCCCTACGCGGTCATGACGATGACCCACCGGCTCGCCGCCCTGATGAAGCGCCTCGGCGTCGTCTTCCACCCCCTCGCCGACGCCTCGCCCGACCGGCTCTCCACCGAGGAGGCCGCCGCCTGGGGCTCGTACTACGAGACCCGGCCGATGGTCGGGTACGCCATAGCCGCCGAGCAGAGCACGCTGCTGCTCGCCGCGATCGGCCGCTACTGCTTCGAGACGATCGACATGCGGTTCGTCAGCAACCGCCCGGAGGCGAAGGTGCTGACCCGTGCCGCGTGACACATCCCGGGTGTCCCTCGCCGGGAGACTGCTGGAACAGGCGGACAGTGACGCCGTGATGGTGCGCGTGCTCACCGCCGCCGGACCGGATGGCGCCGGACCGGACGCCGCCGGACCGGACCGCGCCGGACCGGACGCCGCCGCCGCCGGGACCGCGGCCTCCTGGAGCTACCGCGAGATCATCGGCGCCGCCCTCGTCTGGGCCCGGCGCCTCGAACGCTGGGCCGGGGAGCACGGCCGCCCCGCCCGCGTGGGACTGCTCGCCGAGAACTCCCCCGAGTGGGTCGTCGCCGACCTCGCCCTCCTGTTCGGCGGAGCCGTGGAGATCCCGGTCCCCACCGCCTTCACCGCCGAGCAGGCGGCCTCCCTCCTGGAGAGCGCCGACCTCTGCCTCGTCGACGACGGCGGCGCCCGCGCCCTGGAGCGCTGGACCGGCACCGACGGGACCGCCGTCCTGCCGGCCGGCTGCCCGGTGACCCCCGTCCGCCTGCCCGAACTGCTGGCCGAAGCCCCCGCCGCGGCGCCCCGCCCCGAAGTCCCCGAGCAGGACGCGGTCGTCAAGGTCATCCACACCTCCGGCACCACCTCGGCCCCCAAGGGGGTACGGATCCGCCGGCACGGCCTGGACGAGCTGCTGACCTCGCTGCGGGCACGGATCCGCCCGGCCGACTTCGAGCGCTACCTCTCGGTCGTGCCCCTGAGCCTGCTCATCGAGCAGGTCGCCGGGCTCTACATGCCCTTCCTCACCGGCGGTTCGGTGTCCTTCCTGCCGCCCGGCACCGCACTGGTCGGCACCGCCGCCGACGCCGGCCCCCGGATGCTCGGCCTGCTGCGCCAGGCCCGGCCCACCGCCCTCGTCGTACCGCCCACGGTCGCCGCCCTGTTCCTCGCGCTGTGCGACGAGCGGCCCGAGGAGGGCGTGCGCGAACGCCACCAGCGGATCTTCGGCCACGACGGCCCGGTCTTCATCGCCTGCGGCGGAGCCCCCGTGCCCGCGGAGGTGCTGCGGCGCCTGGACGCGTACGGACTCACCGTCCACGAGGGCTACGGGCTCAGCGAGAACTCCTCGGTGGTCTCCTGGAACGTCCCCGGCGAGGTCCGGTTCGGCACCGTGGGACGCCCGCTCGACCACGTCAAGGCCGAACTGGCCGACGACGGCGAACTGCTGATCCACAGCACCTCCCTCTTCGCCGGGTACACCCGGGAGGACCCCTCCAGCGTCGTCGTGGACGAACAGGGCCGGCTGCACACCGGCGACCTCGCCGAGATCGACGAGGACGGATACCTGCGGATCACCGGCCGCAAGAAGAGCATGGTGATCACCGCGAGCGGGCGCAACGTCTCTCCGGAGTGGGTCGAGTCCCGCTACCGCGAGCTCGGCTTCGTCCGCGAGGCCGCGGTCGTCGCCGACGGGCTCGAACAGGTCCACGGCCTCTTCGTCGTCGACGCCGGCCTGGACCACGCCACCGCACGGCGCCGGATCGACGCGTTCGGCCGCGAACGGCTCTCTGGCATCGAACGCGCCGCCGTCATCCACCTCATGCCCGAGGACGACCCCGGATACGCCACCTGCTTCACCGTCACCGGACGCCCCCGGCGCGACGTCGTACGGGCCCACGTCCTGCGCCTCCACACCGACCACCACCCCACCGACCACCACCACACCGAGCCCCACCACGCCGAGAAGAACCTGGAGAAGGCATGACCTCCGCCGTCATCACGACCGCCGTCCCGACCACCGCTGTCAGGACCACCCCCTACGGCACCGGCACCGGACTGCTCGTGGAGCCCGTCGAGGGCGGAAGCCTCGCGGACATCGACCCGAAGGTCCTGCGCGAGCTGCTGGCGGAGGCGGGCTTCCTGCTGCTCCGCGGCTTCACCTCCGACATGGCGAGCTTCACCGCCCTGGTACAGGCCACCTCCACGTCCACCACCCTCGACCCCGCCCGCGACTTCTACTCCGAGGTCGCCCAGAAGGTGGACGCCGGCTTCGACGAGGTCGGCCTGCACACCGAGAACGGCAACAGCCCCTTCCGCTCCCACCTCGCCTGGTTCTTCTGCGAGAAGGCCGCCTCCTCCGGCTCCCAGACCACCGTCTGCGACGGCTACCGCGTCTGGGACGCCTTCAGCCCGGCGGCGCGCGAGGCCTTCGCCGCGCAGGACATCGTCTACAGCCGCTACGTCGCCGAGGCCCAGTGGCGCGCCATGGCCCACCACCTGCTCGGCGGCACCAAGCCCGCCGGGGAGATCGACGTCGAGGAACTCATCGCCCTCGGCGACCGGACGCCCGGCACCAGGATCGTGGCCCAGGAGGACGGCGGAGTCCGCTACTCCTTCCGGACCCCCGCCGCCGGCCGCACCGTCTTCGCCGAGCGGCCCTCCTTCGCCAACAGCATCCTGGGCCCCTCCTTCAACTACGAGAAGCCGAAGATCACCTTCGCCGACGGCACCGAGCTGTCCGCGGAACTGCTGGCCGAGGTCGAGGCGGTGACGGCCCGGCTCACGGAGAACCTCGACTGGCAGGACGGCGACGCCGCCCTCATCGACAACACCCGGGTCATGCACGGCCGCCGGGCCATCACCGATCCGAACCGCACCATCTTCAACGCCCTCAGCTACGTCGAGGCCCCCGCCGCCTGACCGTCCGTACCGAACCGTCCGTACCGATGGGAGACACATCCGATGGCACGCTCCGGAGACACCCTGCACATGGGGGACGACCGGCTCACCTTCCTGGCCACGGCGGCCGACACGGACGGCGCCTACCTGGAAGTGGAGGTCGACTACGCGAGCGCCGCCCACATGCCGCCCGCGCACTACCACCCGAAGCAGACCGAGCTCTTCCGCGTGCAGAGCGGGCAGATCAACGTCCGGCTCGACGGCACCCTGCACACCTACAGCGCGGGCGCCGAGTTCCACATCCCGCCGGGCGTGGCCCACTCGATGTGGAACGACGGTCCGGAGCGGGCCCGGATGACCTGGCGCGTCACCCCCGCCTACCGGACCGAGCAGCTCTTCGAGACCCTGTGGGGGCTGGCCGGTGAAGGCAGGCTGCGTCCCGACGGCACCCCCTTCCTGCAGATGCCGCTGCTCGCCCTGGGCTTCCGTGACGAGTACCGGGCCGTCACCGGCCGCCCCCACGCCGTCGACATGGCCCTGTCCACCCTGCTCGCGCCGGTCGGCCTGGCCTGCGGCTACCGCCCCACCTACCGCCCGCCGCAGCGCACCGGCCAGGACCGGACCGCCGCCTGACCAACCTGCCCGACCACCGCTTTCGCCCGTACGTCCACCCGCACGAACCGGCATTCGAGCGGGACGCGAGGGCGCGCCGAGGCGTGCCTCCTAGCGTCAGCCGCATCAGAAGACGGTCACTGCGTGGAGGAAATGTCATGGCCATGGAGCACGAGTTCATCCTGCCCGGTGCGGACCTGCCCCAGCCCGATGCCGACCTGCGCAAGAAGCGCGAAGCGGTCATCCTGGAGCACACGGTCGCCGAGATCGCCTGGGACATCGACGGTGTGCTCGCCACCTTCCCGCGCGGCGGCGTCTACCGCATCCAGGCCTTCGAGGAGGGCCCGCTGATCGGCGCGGAAGCCATCAAGAAGGGCTACTTCGCCGAGCTCCAGGCCGCGTTCCCCAACCTGGAGCACGAGCTGCACCACGTGCACCACACCCCCACCGCGGTCATCCTCGAAGCGCAGGCGCGCGGCAAGCAGGAGGCGGACTGGCGGGGCATACCCAACCTCGGCAAGTCCATCGACGCCCCGGTCGCCGTCTTCTTCCACTTCGACGGCGACGTGCTGGTCGACGAGACCCTCTACTTCGACATCGCCACCTTCCAGCGTCAGCTCGGCTGACCGGGTACCCCCTTCGCGCTGATGCGGGGCCCCGTACCGACGCCGGTGCGGGGCCCCGCAGCGTTGCGGCGCCCCACCGGAACTCAAGTTGAACTTGAGGTTCCGTCCGTAGCGTCGTGAGCGCCGGCTCGGCATGTGTCACCCTCCAGAAAGGAAGCTCTGAATGAGCGCCGTCAACTCCCCAGCCTCGGGCGGTGGAAACAAGAAGGTGGTCTTATGGGCCATCATCACCACCAGCGTCGCCTCCTTCATGGCCGGGCTCGACCAGCTAGTGATCATCACGGCGCTGCCGACCATCAAGGACAAACTCGGCGGCAGCCTCACGGACCTGGAATGGACGGTCAACGCCTACACGCTGTCCTTCGCAGTGCTGATGATGTTCGGCGCCGCACTCGGTGACCGCTTCGGCCGGCGCAAGGTCTTCTCCCTGGGCCTGCTGCTGTTCACGGGGGCCTCGGCCGCCGCGGCGCTCGCTCCCGGCATCGAGGAGCTGATCGCGGCACGTGCCGTCCAGGGCGCGGGCGCGGCGATCATCATGCCGCTGTCGGTGACCCTGCTGACCGCCGCGGTCCCCGCGGAGAAGCGCGGTACGGCGCTCGGCATCTGGGGCGCCGTCAACGGACTCTCGGTCGCCGCCGGCCCGCTCGTGGGCGGCGCCATCGTCGAGCACCTCTCCTGGCAGTGGATCTTCTGGCTGAACGTGCCGATCGGACTGGTCCTCGCGCCGGTCTCGATGCGCATGCTGGCCGAGAGCAAGATCTCCGGCTCCCGGCTCGACGCCGTCGGCACCGTCCTGGCCAGCCTCGGCCTCTTCGGCATCGTCCTCGGCCTGATCAAGGGCCACGGCGACGGCTGGACCTCGCCGCTGGTGCTCGGCTCCATGATCGGCGGCGCCGTCGTGATGGTGCTGTTCGTCGTCTGGGAGAACCACACCGAGCACCCGATGGTGCCGATGCGGCTGTTCCGGATCAAGGCGTTCACCGCGATCAACCTGGCCGGCGCCCTGATGTCCGTCGGCATGTTCGGCGCGATCTTCCTGATGACCCAGTTCTTCCAGAGCATCCAGGGCTACAGCGCCATGGAGACCGGCGTCCGGCTGCTCGCCTGGACCGCCATGCCGATGGTCGTGGCCCCGCTCGGCGGCATGGTCTCCGACCGCATCGGCGGCAAGCCGGTGGTCACCCTCGGCCTCGCCATGATGACGGCCGGCATGGTCTGGTGGGCCTTCGTCCTCGAACCGGGCACCTCCTACGTCGCCCAGCTGCCCTCCCTGATGATCTGCGGCGCGGGCATGGCCCTCTTCTACGCGCCGCTGATGAACCTGACCATGGGTTCGGTCAAGGAGCACGAACAGGGCATCGCCTCCGGCGTCACCGCCGCCACCCGCGAGGTCGGCGCGGCCCTCGGCGTGGCCCTCCTCGCCTCGATCTTCAGCGCCAACGGCGGGTACGCCTCGCCGCAGAACTTCGTCGACGGCCTCGTCCCCGCCATGTGGGTCGGCGCCGCCGCGGTGGCCGCCGCGACCCTGTCCATGCTGATCGCCCCGGGCCGCAAGGCAGGCGGCCCGCCGGTGGCGCAGTCCGCGTCCACGGCACCGTCCGCGTCCCAGTCCGCCCCGGCGCCGGCCACCGGCACCGCCGGAGCCGCTGCCGCCGCCGAGGAGTCCGCACCGGCCGCGGTGCGCTGAGGCGCAGCCCCGTAGGCACCCCGACGGCCTCCGCGCCCGCGCGCGGAGGCCGTCGCCATGTCCGCTCCAGCCCGCTCCGAGCGCTGCCGGAGCCGGCCACCACAGACTCTGACCCGGCCCGCAGTCCACCCCTTACGACAACGAACCGAGGAAACATGCCCATTGAGGAGATGAAGATCCAGGACGCCTTCCGGATCACGCCGTCGCCGCTGTCGGACAACCGCGGCAGGTTCTTCGAGGCCTGGCGCATCGGCGAACTGACCGAGCTGACCGGCCAGCCGTTCACCGTGAAGCAGGTCAACTTCTCGGTCTCGCGGCGCAACACGCTCCGCGGCATCCACGGCACGACGCTGCCGCCCGGCCAGGCCAAGCTGGTGACCTGCGTACGGGGCGCGGCCCTCGACGTGGTCGTGGACCTGCGGGTCGGCTCGCCCACCTTCGGGATGTTCGACACCACCCTCCAGGAGGCCGATTCGGGCATCGGCGTCTACCTCGCGGACGGCCTCGGCCACGCGTTCCTCGCCCTGACCGAGGACACCTGCATGAACTACCTCTGCTCCGAGGAGTACGTGCCCGGCACCATGGTGGACATCCAGGCGCTCGACCCGGAGATCGGCATACCGTGGAACGGCTCGGAGCCGTTCATCAGGTCCGAGAAGGACGCCGCCGCGCCGAGCCTCTCGCAGGCCGTCGCCCTCGGCCTGCTCCCGACGTACCAACAGGCCGTCGCCTCCTACGGGGAGTCCTACGCGAACCGCCCCGCCGGCTGACCCGGACGCACGACGAAGACGCGGCGGGCGCCGTACCTGCCCGCCGCGTCCTCGTCGTGCCCCGCCGGCCCCGTCAGGACAGGGCGGCCCGCTGCTGGAGCGGCTCCCACCAGGCGCGGTTGTCCCGGTACCAGGCGAAGGTCTCCGCGAGCCCCTCGGCGAAGTCCCTGCGCGGCCGGTAGCCCAGCTCGGCCGAGATCTTCGAGCAGTCCACCGAGTAGCGCAGGTCGTGCCCCAGCCGGTCGGCGACGTGCTCGACGCTGTCCCAGCCCGCACCGGCCAGGTCCAGGAGCAGCGTGGTCAGCTCCTTGTTGCTGAGCTCCGTACCGCCGCCGATGTTGTACACCTCGCCGGGCCGGCCGCCGGTGCGCACCAGCTCCAGGCCCTGGACGTGGTCGTCGATGTGCAGCCAGTCCCGGACGTTGAGCCCTTCCCCGTACAGGGGGACGCGCAGTCCGTCGAGGAGCCGGGTGGCGAACAGCGGGATGACCTTCTCGGGGAAGTGGTGGTGCCCGTAGTTGTTCGAGCAGCGCGTGACCCGCACGTCGAGTCCGTGCGTGCGGTGGTACGACAGCGCGACGAGGTCGGAGGAGGCCTTCGAGGCCGCGTACGGGGAGTTGGGCCGCAGCGGATCGCTCTCCGGCCAGGACCCCTCGGACACCGAGCCGTACACCTCGTCCGTGGAGACGTGCAGGAAGCGCGCGCTGCCGCCGGGGCGGCGCAGCGCCGCGTCCAGCAGGGTCTGGGTGCCCAGCACGTTCGTGGTGATGAACTCGCCGGCGCCGAGGATGGAGCGGTCCACGTGGGACTCGGCGGCGAAGTGCACCACCTGCTCGTGCCCGGCCACCAGCTCCCGCACCAGCTCCGTGTCACAGATGTCGCCCTGCACGAACCGGAAGCCGGCGTGCCCGCGGACCGGGTCGAGGTTGGCGGGGTTGCCCGCGTACGTCAGCTTGTCCAGCACCGTGATCTCCACGTCGCCCGGCCCCTCGGGGCCCAGCAGCGTACGGACGTAGTGGGAGCCGATGAACCCGGCTCCGCCGGTCACCAGGATGCGTGTCGTGGTCATGAGGATATCTGCACCTTGCTGTGGTCTCCGAGGACGAGCCGGTGGGCGGCGGGCACCGCCGGGGCCGGCGTCACCTCCGCATGGCGTCCGATGATCGAGGCCTCCACCCGGCTGACGCCGCGCACCGAGGCCCCGTCCAGGACGATGGAGAACTCGATCTCGCTGTCGACGATCCGGCAGTCCCGGGAGATCGAGGTGAAGGGGCCGATGTAGGAGCCCGAGACCACCGCGCCCTGCCCGATCACCACCGGACCCACGATGCGCGATCCGGTCACCCGGGCGCCCTCGTCGATCTGGACCCGCCCGATGATCTCGCTCTCCTCGTCGACCTCGCCGCGGGTGTGCGGTTCGGCGAGTTCGAGGACGGAGCGGTTGACCTCCAGCATGTCGGTGACGTTCCCGGTGTCCTTCCAGTAGCCGGAGATCGTCGTGGAGCGGACGTCCTCGCGGGCGTCGATCAGCCACTGCAATGCGTGGGTGATCTCCAGCTCCCCGCGCCAGGACGGCTCGATGGAGCGCACGGCCCGGTGCACGGCACTGGTGAACAGGTAGACCCCGACGAGCGCGAGATTGCTCTTGGGGAACTCCGGCTTCTCCTCCAGCCCCACCACCCGGCCGTCGGGGCCCAGCTCGGCCACCCCGAAGGCCCTCGGGTCGGAGACCTCGGTGAGCAGGATCTGCGCGGCCGGCCGCTCCGCCTGGAAGGCCTCGACGAGGCCGCGGATGCCGCCGACGATGAAGTTGTCCCCGAGGTACATGACGAAGTCGTCGTCGGCGAGGAACTCGCGGGCGATCACCACGGCATGGGCCAGGCCCAGGGGCGCGGACTGCGGGATGTAGGTGACCTGCAGCCCGAACTTCGACCCGTCGCCGACGGCCTCCCTGATCTCCTCGGCGGTGTCCCCGACGACGATCCCGACCTCGGTGATGCCGGCGTCGGCTATCGCCTCCAGGCCGTAGAAGAGCACCGGCTTGTTGGCCACGGGAACGAGCTGCTTGGCTGATGTGTGGGTGAGGGGGCGCAGGCGGGTTCCGGCCCCGCCGGAGAGCACGAGAGCTTTCATGGCACCGAAGGCTAGGACCGGGCACTTGAGCCGGGGTGGGGGCCGGGCACGATCCGAAAGGGGCGGCCCGGCCGTGCAGGCGTCCTCCAGAACGGCTCGACCGGTGGTGGGGATCCTCGGACCACCGACGCGAGAGCCCGAGAGAGGCACCCCGATATGTCTGACAACCACCGCGAACTCATCCAGCGCTTCGTGGACATGATCAACCGTCACGACGTGAGCACGATGGCCGAGCACACCGCTCCCGGACACATCGACCACAACCCGATCGTCGCGGACGGCATCGAGGCCAACACCGCCTTCTTCCAGCAGATCTTCGACGCCTTCCCGGACGTCAAGATCGTCGTGCACGACCTGATCGCCGACGGCGACCGGATCGTCGGCCGCTTCGAGTACTCGGGCACCCACCAGGGCGTCTTCTTCGGCATACCGGCCACCGGCCGCACCCTGACCTTCCAGACGATCGACATCTGGCGCGTCGAGGACGGCCTGCTCGCCGAGCACTGGGACCAGCTCGACGTGGCCGGCATGTTCCACCAGCTGGGCGCCGACTTCTACGCGGGCCAGGGCGAGTAGCGCCCGCCCGCAGGACGGCCGACGGGCCGGTGCACGCGGTGGACCCCACCGCCCGCACCGGCCCGTCGGCCGTCCCGCCGCCGTCAGAACGAGGCGGCGCGCTCCACCTCGTCCACCAGCCGGGCATGGGCCAGGATCGCCTCCGTGTGCGGCGTGAAGTCCTCCCCGCACAGCACGGCCCGGGCGAACACGCCGGCGATGTTCGTGAAGTGCCGGTCCGCCGCGAGCGGGATCTCCGTGACCGTGCCGCCCCGCTCGACCCGGAGCACGGGCGTGAGCTCGTCCGGCGTACTGAAGGCACGCTCCAGACGCAGCCTTCCCTCACTGCCCCACAGCCCGTAGCCGCTGCGGTACCCGTGCTCGACCCCGTACGCGAGCTGCGCCGCCACCCCCGACGGCGCCACGAGCAGCGCACTGCCCGAGGGCTGCGGACCGTACGGGCTGTCCGGGCGCACCTGCGCACCCGCCACCCGCAGTCCGTCGCCGAGGAAGAGCCGCGCGGCGCGGATCGGGTACGCGGCGACCTCCGGCAGGGTGCTCGCACGCCGCGGCAGGCCCTGCGGCCCCGCGTCGGGGCGCAGCGGGATGCCGAACTCCGAGCCGAAGAGCTGGACCTCACCGATCAGGCCCTCCGCCACCAGCCGCCGCACCTCCGCGTGCTGGGAGTGGTGGAGGAACATGAAGTTCTCCATCAGCAGCAGCCCGCTCTCACGGGCGAAGGACACGGCCTTCTCCGCGTCGGCCAGCCGGGTCGCGAACGGCTTCTCGCACAGCACGTGCTTGCCGGCGGCCAGCGCCCGCAGCGTCCACTCCACGTGCAGCTCGGGCGGCAGCGGCACGTACACCGCGTCCACGTCGTCCCGCTCCAGGAGCTCCTCGTACCCGGCCACGGCGACGCCGCCGAACCGCGCGGTGAACTCCCGCGCCCGCTCGATGCCGCGGCTGGCCACCGCCGTCACCTCGACGAGCGGCTGCTGCGCCATCGAGGGCAGCATGCGGCGCCCGGCGATGTCCGCACACCCCAGCACACCGATCCGCAGCCGCCCGGCCCTCGGCTCCGCCCCGCTCCCGCTTCCGTCCCCGTTCCCGCTCACAGTCCGTACTCCCCGTCCAGCGCCCGGGTCGCGCGCAGGCTGGTCAGCAGCGTCCTGGCCTCGATGTTCAGGTAGTTGCTGTGCCGCAGCAGGCCCGCGAGCTGTCCCGGAGTCACCCAGAGGAAGTCCTCGGGAACGTCGAGGGGGAACTCGTCCCCCACCTCGACGAGCACGTAGCGGTTGCCCGCGTGGTGGAAGCGGCCGCCCTCCTCGGACTGCACCGTGTCGTACAGCAGCCGGCCCTGACCCCGAAGGACCAGTTCCAGGTAGCGCGGCCGCTGCTCCGGGGGCAGGGTCAGCGCCCGGGCCGGCTGGCACTGCACGGTCGGGCCCAGCTCCGCCACGTCCAGGACGCCCGCCTCGGACCTGGCCTGCGCGAGCAGGTGCGTCACCCCGCCGATCCGGCGCACCAGGAAGGCGGCGAGCCCCTGCTCGGCCGGGGCGATCAGCGGCTGGGTCCAGCTCTTCACCTCGCGGTTCGCGGCCTGCACGGAGGCGGCGATGACGCTGAAGTGATGCCCCGTCTCGTGCTCGATCGCGTACTCCGTGCGCTGCCAGCGCTGTACGTCCGACAGCGGCATGGTCGTCTGCACCAGCTCCCGCAGCGCCTTGATCTCGGTGAGCCGGTTCAGCAGGTGCTCCGTGCTGTGCAGCGGAGTGCCTTCGCTGGCGAACGAGGGGATCAGCGACAGCACCGTGCGCGCGTCCATGTTGACCACGTTGGACTCGTTCAGCAGCTGGTGGATCTGGCCGAGCGTCAGCCACACGAAGTCCTCGTGCTCCGGCACGTCGCCGATGGCCTCCACGACCATGTTCCGGTTGCGCTTGCGCAGGAACCAGGAACCCTGCTCGGACTGGAGCGAGTCGTACAGGACCCGCGAGCCCACCCGCGGCGGCCGGAAGTACTCGATGTAGTTGACGGCCGCGCCCTTGTGCACGCCGGTGTAGTTGCTCCGCGTGGCCTGCACGGTGGGGGACAGCTGCACCGTCTCGATGTTCCCGGGCTCCATCTTGGCCTGCATCAGGCAGTGCAGGACGCCGTCGAACTCCTTGACGACGATGCCCAGGATGCCGATCTCGGGCTGGTTGATGATCGGCTGCGACCAGGAGGCGCCGTACCCGTTCCACTCCGTCCGCACGTCCAGCCCCACGACGGAGAAGAACCGGCCGCTGTCGTGGACGAGGTTCCCCGTGGACTCCTCGAAGTGCCAGCCGACCAGCTCGGAGAAGGGGATGCGCCGGACGTCGTACCGGTTGGTCCGCCGCTGCTCGGCGAACCACGCGCGGAACACCGGGTTGGGCGTCACCGCACTGTCGAGGGTCTGGGCCGACAGCGTGAACCGTCGCCCGAGACTCGGAACGAGGCCCGCGGGCACCGTCTGGGCTGTGATCATCAATGGCTCCTTCGCCTTGTTCCGCATGCCCAGGGGCAGGCGGCCGCATCGCGAGGATGGGGGCGTGCGATCGGCCGCCACTGGAGCGAGCCTAGACAGGAAACAGACCACTGATAAATTTCCTAGCAGCACTAGACACGGGATGGCGGCGACCCTACGCTGAGGCCTCATGAGAATCCTCTTTGCCAGCGTGGGCAATTTCGGGCACATCTTCCCCTTGCTTCCCTTGGCGAGGGCCGCACGAGCAGCCGGCCACCAGGTCGCGTTCGCCACGGGTGAGCAGTTCCACCAGACCCTTCGTGAGGCGGGGTTCGAGCCGGTCACGGCAGGCCGGTCCGTACCCGAGGCGTTCATCGAAGCAGCGGGCGGTCAAGCCTTCCTCGAGCAACACGGCGGCGAGGTGGGAGCCCAGGACGTACCGGCCTCCGTCCTCGCGGACCTCCACATCAAGGTGTTCGGCTCCGTCCTGCCCCGCTGGGTCGCCGCCGACCTGGCCACGGCCTTCACCACGTACCGCCCCGACCTGGTCGTCCACGAGGTGCTCAACCCGGGCGCAGGCTTCGCCGCACGGCTCGCCGGCATCCCCGCCGTCGCGCACGGCGTGGGCCCCATCTCGCAGGACCACGAGGCCGAGCGGCTCCGCCGGGAGATCCTCGCCACCGCGGCCGACCTGGGCGTCGACGTACCCGCCGACCGCGCGAGCACCCTGGGCAACACCCTCATCGACATCTCCCCGCCCTCCATCCAGGACCGGAGCATCCTCGAGTCCGGCTGGCCGCGCATCGAGCTGCGCCCCGTCCCGTACGTCGAGCAGGGCGAGATCCCGGGCGGACTGGGCGCCTCCGGCGACCCGTTCGTCTACCTCACCCTGGGCACCGCGCTCGGCTCCGCCGACAACCTGCGCACGGTCATCGACGGGCTGCGCCCGCTGGGCGTGCCGGTGCTGGTGGCCACCGGCTTCCGGATCCAGCTCGCCGAACTCGGCGAACTGCCCCCCAACGTGATCGCCGCGCCGTGGGTGCCGCAGTCCGAGGTGCTGGCGCGCGCGTCGCTGGTGGTCCAGCACGGCGGCAGCGGTACGACCCTGGCCACGCTCGCGGCCGGCCTGCCCCAGCTGATCGTCCCGCAGGGCGCCGACGGCCCGGCCAACGGCCAGGCCCTGCACGCCGTCGGCGCCGGCGAGGTCGTCTTCGACCTCTCGGCCGACGCCGTGACGGAGAACGCCCGCCGCATCCTGGGCGACGAGAGCTACCGGGACGCGGCCCGCAAGGTCGCGGCGGAGATCGCCGCGATGCCGGACCCGGAGGCGGTCGCCGCCCGCCTCCCCGACCTCGCCGGCTGACCGGAGCCGCCCCGACCGGCGCCCCCCACCCCCGCCCCGGCCCCCGGCCGGGCCCGGGGCCCGCCGGCCGGGACACCCGGCCCCGCAGCACCGCCGGAGCGCACCCCCCCCGCAGTGCCCGTCGTACCGCATGACCGCATGACCGCATGACCGCATGACCGCATGAGCCTATGACCGCATGACCCCATGACCGCCGGAGCGCAGGGAGCCCCGGCGGCACCGAACTCCCGGACGTCCCACCCCCGTCGTCCGGGCCCATGGCATCCGGTGTGCGCGGATCCTCCCCCGGTCGTGCGCGCACCGGATGTACCGTGGCCCGTCAGCCCAGGGGCGCCGCGGCGGAGCGGGCACGCCCGGCCGCGGCCCCGCCGCCGGCACCGGCCGGCAGGTCCTCGACGGGATCCTGCGCGTCCGCGTCCGTCAGCGCCTCCAGCATCCCCCGCAGTTCGCCCGCCAGCTCCACCGCCTCGGCCCGGGTGAACACCCCGCAGGCGAACTCCAGGCCCAGCAGCGGATCCCCTCCCCACCGCAGCACCCGCAGCGTGGCGTCCGCGGTGGCGCCGCCCAGGTGGCCGTGGTGGAAGCGCGAGGTGAGCGGACCCGCCTCCAGGGTCTCCGGCAGCAGCTCGTCGCAGGCCGCGAAGGCCACCTGCGTCAGGGCGGGCCGGGACCGGTCGGCCGCCGCCCCCAGTTCGCGCGCCAGCGCCGCCGTGTCGAGGTCCGCGTAACCGAGGGCCTCGCCGAACTCGCAGGCGACACCCCGCAGGAAGTAGTCGACCCCGCCCTCCAGCTCGCAGCAGACCGGCACCGTCGCCGAGCACGGCGCGACCGTGCCCATCAGCTCGGCCGTGGGGCGCCGCGGCAGCTCGGTGCCCACCAGCAGCCGTTCGTGTCCGGAGCGCCGCCCCGCCGTCAGCGCCCACGCCGACAGCACCACGACCGAGTGCGGTACCCCGGCCCGCGCGGCCGTCGCGTCGACCGCCTCGCGCAGGCCCGGGCCGAGGCCGAACAGCAGCCGGTCACCGCGGAAGTCGAAGACCGCCGGCCGTCGGCCCGGTCCCGCCAGGTCCACGACCGCGGGGAACTCGCGCAGTCGCTTGACCCGTTCGGCCGCCGGCGCACGCAGCGCACCGGACCGGTCGAGCCCCTCGGCCCGTCGCGCGACCGGGTCGCCCCCGCGCCGCCCGCCCCCGTCGAGCGGCCGGCTCCGCACGGCGCGGCCGTAGTCGGCGAGCAGCTCCCGCCAGACCAGCGCGACGGACCAGCAGTCCAGCGCGGCCTCGTGGTACAGGAAGGTCAATAGGTGCCGGTCCGCCGCCAGCCGGGTCAGGGCGAAGGCGAGCGGCGGCCGCTGCGGATGCCCGGTCAGGCCCTCCACGTCCACCACCAGCCGTGCGTGCGCCGCGGCCACCGGATCCTCGCCCGCCCCGACCGTCACCTTCGCCATCACGACCAGCGGCAGCGCGTACGCGTCGAGCACCCGCCGTACGGGGCCGCGCGGCGAGGAACCGAACGCGGTCCGCAGCCCCTCGTGGCGCGCACTCAAGGCGTCCAGGGCCGTACGCAGCGCACCCAGGTCGAGCGGCCCGGTGAGCTCGGCACTGAGCATCCGGTGCACCGCGGCGGCGCCGGTGTACTGCTGCGCGGTGAGGGCCGCCAGTTGCCCGGGCAGCAGCGCGCGCGGCCCGGAGCAGTCCGCTTCGGGCACGCCGCCGCGCGGCACGGCAACGGCCCGCGCGAGTACGTCGGCCAGGGGGACGGGGCCCAGCAGCTGGGGTATGTCCAGCGAGAGTTCCAGCCGTTCACCGGCCAGGGCCTGCAGCCGCATGGCCTGACCGAGCCCACCGCCGAGGGTCATGAAGGGCGAACCCGAGGCCCGGGCCGGCAGGGTCCGCCGGTCGTGGCCCAGCAGGTCCGCCGCCAGGTCGAGCAGCTGCTCCAGGGGAGTCGGGGTCTGCATGGGGGTGGCCTCTCCGTGGGCGGTCTTGCCCCGCATGCTGCCGACCACACCTAGAAGGCCACTAGACGACGGCTGTGGACACCGGCCGAAAACACGCCCCACCCAAAGACAGAAACCCTATCACTGACAACTAGAATTTCACCGACAGTGCTACCGTAGTTCGCATGACCCTCCGAGAGCGCCGAGTCCGCGAGCAGGCCCAGCGCCGCCAGTTGATCCTCACCACGGCGCGCGAGATGGCCGAGGCGGAGGGCTGGGACTTCGTCACCACGCGACGGCTGGCTGAGCGCATCGAGTACAGCCAGCCCGTGCTCTACCAGCACTTCAAGAACAAGGACGCCATCGTCAGCGCGGTGGCTCTCGAAGGCTTCACCGAACTGACCGCGGCACTCCACGCGGCCCGGCTCTCCTCACAGGACCCGCACGAGGCCCTGGACGCGGTCGCCCGCGCTTACGCCGACTTCGCGGCCCGCGGCCCCGTCCTCTACGAGGCCATGCTCACCCTCGACGTGGGCCTGGAGCACTCGGAAGCCGGCACCCCGCAACCCCTCCTCACGGCCTTCGCCGAGATCAGGCAGGCCGTCGAGCCGGTCGCGGCGGGCCGCGACCCCGACCTCGTCGCCGAGGTCCTGTGGAGCGCCTGGCACGGCCTGGCCACCCTCACGTGGGGCCGCCGCCTGCGCCCGGACCTCACCAGCGAGCGCCTGGCCGCCCTGACCGGCATCCTGACCGGCCCGGCGGCCCACGCGCGGTAAGGCGACCGTCAGACCGAGCTGTTCACGGTCTCGGGCTGCTCGGGCTGCTTCGCGCTCTCGTGCTCCTTGACCCGCTTCCCGAGCAGGATGAAGAACAGCACGAGCCCCACGGTCAGGATGATGTGCCCCAACCCGCCCACCAGGGAGAACAGTTCGGGAACCTCGTTCCCGAGCACGGTCTGGGTGCCCCGGTAGAGCATGCTGAGGCAGGTGATGGAGAGACCGGCGTTGTAGAACCAGAAGAAGCGGGTGAACTGCTTGTCCCCGGACAGCCCGAACACCTTGTCGAGCCCGAGAACTATGAGGAAGACCAGCATGCCCAGCGCGAGCAAGTGCGTGTGGAGGATCGAGAGCTGGGTTTCGCCCTCGAATTCGTTGATCTTGGTCATCTCCCGGTAGTACAACCCGGAGATCACGCCGACAATCATGTAAATGTGCGCCGCGACGTACGACTTCCGCATCCCCGTGCCCGCTCCCTGCTGATCCAATAGCGCCCCTGACGGTGGCCATTGAAGCACCTCGCGTAGCCTGTTCGGCGGAACCAAATGCGTCGCTCAAGCCGGGTTCGAGCGAGATTCCACGGCCCCTCCAGCCCCACCCGCCATCACGGCCCACCACCCCCGCACCGTGCGGCCGGCGTCCGTCGTACTCGCCACCCACGCACTGACCTGCAACGAACCGCCCCCTCCAGCCCGCCTCCACCAAGCCCGAGCCGAAGGCGCGTTGAGCACGCAGGCCCCTCAGGCCGAGCCCCGTCCCCCCACTGGACCAGCCGGAATCCGACCCCCGCGGTCTGGCGGATTCCTCTCCAGCAGTGGCGGGAAACAGGCAGCCGCCGGAACGGACCGCTCACTCGAGGTACGTGTACCCGAGCCCATTGCTCAGCCGCCCGCACGCGGTCCCCGCGTAGACGGAGACGACCGCTGCCGTGGGCCACGGCGGCGCGACGGCGATGACCGCGGTGTCACCGAGCACGACCACCTCCGCGCTTTCCAGCCCCGTGAAACACCCGTCGGCCCCCACCGAGCCGAAGAACACCCGCGTCGAGGAGCCGAGACCGGCGCCGCTCAAGGTCACCTGCGTACCACCGCTGCGCGGTCCGGCATCCGGCTGCAGCGCGACGAGCTCCCCCTGCGCGACCCCGTCCGGACCGGACGTCCCCCCGACCGCACAACGCCCGGGCCCGTCAGCCCCGGCCCACGCCACGGACTGCCCCCACGGCAGGCCGCACAACAACACCAAGGCGAGCACCAGCCCGCTCGGACGCCGAGTACGCGTCATGACAAGAACCCTCCAGGCGAAGACGGAGCCGGGCCACCCCATCATGGGGACCACATACGACCCAATCCAGCACAAACACACCATGCCGCGCCCACACACTCCCCCTGTGACCCAGGTCACACACCACCATCTGTCACACGGTCCGGACCACCGGTGTCTTGTGCCCAGAAGCCCAACCAAGCGCTGGAGACACACGATGAACGAGTCCAAGAACACCGAAGTGGTCGTCATCGGCGGCGGATACGCGGGCGTCATGGCGGCGAACCGCCTGACCCGGCGCGGCGACGTCACGGTGACGCTGGTCAACCCCCGTCCGGACTTCGTCCACCGGGTCCGTCTCCACCAGCTGGTGGGCGGCTCCGACGCCGCGGTCATCGCCTACGGGGACGTCCTGGCCGAAGGCGTCCACCTGGCGGTCGACACGGTGGCGCACATCGACAAGAACGCCCGCACCCTCGCACTGACCTCGGGCGACACGCTCGCCTACGACTACCTGGTCTACGCCGTGGGCAGCGGCAGCGCCAACCCGGCCGTCCCCGGCGCAGCCCGGCACGCCTACCCCATCGCCACCCTGGAAGACGCGCAGCGCCTGCGCCCGGCCCTGGACGCCGCACCCTCCACGGCCATGGTGACGGTGGTCGGCGCCGGCCCGACGGGCATCGAGACCGCCGCCGAACTGGCCGAGCAGGGCCGCGCGGTCACCCTGGTCTGCGGCGGGGTCCTGGGCCCCTACCTCCACGCCCGCGGCCGCCGCACCGTCGCCGCCCGGCTGGCCCGCCTCGGCGTCACCGTCCTCGACGGCCCCGGCACCAAGGTGACGGCCGTGACCCAGGACACCGTCCAGCTCGCCGACGGCCGCGAACTGCCCAGCACGGTCACCATCTGGACCGCCGGCTTCGCCGTCCCGGACCTGGCCGCCCGCAGCGGCCTGACCACCGACGCGCTGGGCCGCCTCCTCACCGACGAAACCCTGACCAGCGTCGACGACGCGCACATCGTCGCCGCCGGCGACTCGGCGGCCCCCTCGGGCCTCCCCCTGCGCATGAGCTGCCAGGCGGCCATGCCGATGGGCGCACGCGCCGCGGACACGGTCCTGAGCCGGATCGCGGGCGAGCAGCCGCAGACCCTCAACCAGCCGTTCGCCGCCCAGTGCATCAGCCTCGGCCGGAACGGCGGCATCTTCCAGTTCGCCAACCGCCTCGACACCGCGGTGTGGTTCAACGTCAACGGCGCCCTGGGCGCGAAGCTCAAGGAGACCGTCTGCAAGGTCATCCCGAAGCACCTCGCGGACGAAGCGGCCAAGCCCGGCGCCTACACCATGCACCTCAAGTCGGGCGGCGCGGCCCGCACCCGCCGCCTGCAGACCACCCCCACCGAGGCCCCCACCACCACCCACCAGACCGCCTAGCCCAGACTAAATCCGCCCTTCATTTTGAACCACTCACACAGCGAGCAGCAGACCGGCCGCCCGGGATGACACGGAACGAGTTCACTATGAAGAATGGGGGGCAGTCGGATGGCAGTGGAGTTCCGCCCTATGTGAGGAGTTGCCGTGACCAGCTACGTCATCACGGTCCCCGGTACGTTCGTCTCGGACGTCCCTGATTCCATCCACCTTGCCATCGAACGGAAGTTGGCATCGCGGCACACGGAGGTCAGCGAGAACGAGGGGCTGCGCCTCCTCACCCTGAACGACGACCGCACCTTCTCCATCCGACTCGAGGTCGAGGCCCCGGACAAGTACGAGGCGGAACTCGACGCCCTGCAGATCGTCACGACAGCCCTGCAAGAAGCCGGCCTCTCAGACCTCGAAGCCCCCCTCGGCCCCCCATCCGTAACCGGCATCGACAGCAACTTGTAACCCCCTCCTGCGGAGCGATGGAAGGCGGGGCTTCGATGGATTTCGTATTCGTCGTGGCAGGCGGAATCTTCGGAGGAAGCTCCCGGAGAGAGGCCAGGAGAGACGCCCGAATCTTTTCCGAGGGTGGATCTCTGGTCTTCCAGGGATGCATCGTGGGAGACCGTTCGTACTGCGCGTCTGCGGTCGTCCACCTCACCGCGGGCCCCGCTGGTCTGAGCACCTCGCCGACGGAGTTCGTGGACCTCCACAGACGGACGGTTCCGGTGGAGCGGCTACAGATCGTGCGAGCCCGCAGAAGAGAGAAGGGCGACCCGCCCGCTGTGTGGTCGTCCTGGCACGTACTGGAGTGCCGTGACGGCGAATCCCCTGTACTGATCGCCTGTGCACCCAGACACCTCGGCTATCTGAGAACCGTGCTGGAGCGAGGAGCCACCCACCAACAAGATGATCTGAATCCAGCCCGACCGGGAGCCGAAGCGACCACGACCCTGGAGGGGACGATGGACAAGAAGAACGAGTGGCCAGAACTGACGGGGAAGTCACCGGAGGACGCCGGCAGCCAGATTCGCGCGGAGTTCCCGGAGATCACGGTCCACGTGGTCCCCGAGGGCAGCATGGTGACGATGGACTTCAACGAGCACCGGGTAAGACTCTTCGTAAAGGACAACAAGGTGGCCCGCCCACCCAAACGGGGGTAGCGGCCGCTCCCAGAGGACGCCGTCACACCCCTGAGCACTACGCGCGACAGGAAAGCCCCTTCGTGGCTGTACCAGGCGAGCCAGACCGTGGCCTCCTCAGTGGCGGCCGTGCTTCCGCCGAGGCCACGAGGGAAGCCGTCCCTGGGGACCCCAGGTGTGGGTACCGTCGCTACTCCAGCGGGCCGGCCCGGCGCCGGTCTCCGGATGGTCACCGTACTCACGGGGTGTCCCTCGAGGGAGTACACCACCACGTTCCTGTCCCAGCTCCCGCGCCAGACGGCCACGGCGGGCCGGCCCGTCCGGGGCGGGAGCTTGGCGGGGGTCGGTGCCCAGAGGGCGACGCTGATCACCCACCCGCACAGTCTCCCGCCAAAACGGCCATGGGCCTCAACTCAAACGTCTTCGCAGTTCAGCGCGCTGGAACGCAGAACCGTACCGATCTGCGTCTGCGGGGCGACGGGCCGTCGCTCAGCGCTTCGGAGGCAGACCGTCCAGCAGATCGTCGACCTCTTCAACGTGGCGATGTCGACGGTGTTCGGGACCGCAGTCACGAGGCCCTGACGGCTGTTTGCGGCTGGTGACAACGTTCCTACCGGCACCCCAAGTCCAAAGACACGTAGCCTTGTTGGGCAACTTCTGTACAGCCAGGTCGGGACGAGTACAGGGAGATCGAATTGTCGCTAGAGGACAGCTACGACCCGGACGGCTACGAAGATCTCGGTTCTTGGCCGCTGGAGGGCGGAGGCATCGTGCGGGAGCGCTTGCTCTACCGCCGAATCGATTCAGCGTGGATGGACGAGGGCGACGGCTGGTCCGTGGCCCTCAGCCCCCGTGACCGTCAGTTGCTCCTTGATGATGCCGAGACTCGAGGGATGACTCCACACGAGTACGTGTACTGGATCGCCCGGATGTCGCGTACGGAACTCCACCGGTACAAGCGGCAGGCTGAGGCAGGAGCCATGGATCGCTGGCTGTACAACATGTGGGTGACTACTCGCCTATGGGTGATTGCCCAGGACGTCGACTAAGCCCACGCTCTGGGGCAGTACGACCGGGCCGCCCCCGGTATTCCGTCGGAATACCGGGGGCGACGGACTAGAGGGTCCAGCCGGTCCCGTGATGGCTGGACGTCCCCACCGCACCGTCCTGACCTGCGGTGGGGAGGAAACCGGTTAGTTCACCGACCGGTCCCAGATGAGGTAGGGCACGGCCACCGTGGCGTAGGCGCCGAAGGCGGTGAGAGCGGCGTCGATGGGGTCGGCCCAGGACGGTGCGAGCCGTACGACCAGGAGCGCGGCGACGGCGATGGCGCCGCCGAGGGCCAGGAGGACGGTCAGAACCCTGAGGAGCCGGCTGGTGCCGGGCTGGGGGCCGGCGTCGGTGGTCTCGGTCATCTGCACCGTCTCGGAGGTGCGGGTGGTCGTCTGGGTGGTGCGGGTCGTGTGCGTCGTGGTGGGCATGGTGTTCCTCTCAAAGGTCCGGCGCGGCGCCGGGTGTTGGTTGGGGCGAGAGCCACTGTGCGAGGCCGACAGCGGTGGGTCGAGTTCTCGCGAATTTCCGTTCCGTACCTGGTCAGAGGCCTGTAAGTGCGTCCGTGACGCAGATTCGCGAAGGCTTGACACAGGCGCAGTTCGCCAGGCGTTCGCCGTTGCGGGTTGAGGATGCGACGTCCGGGGGTTAGCCCCGCAAGCCCCGGCTTCGAAGGCTGTGAGTGAGTCGAACGCCTCGTGGACGGAGCCGAACCGGAGGCACGCGATCAGGCCGGGGTCCTGCGGCGTGCCGAGTCATCCTGCGTGCGGCTCGGTCAGGAAGTGGTGCGGTCGGTGTTCGCGTTCCGGTTGCGGAGCTTGGCCCGGATCTTCTTGGCTGTGTACCCGGCCCCGCTGATGAGGGCCGCGGCCAGGGCGTTGCCAAGAAGGCCATGGCCGAGGAATGCGTAGAGCGTGGACAGCGTCACGGGCTTCTCCCCTATTGGCAGGGCGTACTGGGGTGGGGAGAGATTGACCGGCGCACGCCTGTCCAGGGGCCAGCGGCCGTATCGCCGCTGGTGGGAGGGGGGATCGGGTTGGTCATGAGGTGGTCAGAACTGCACGGAACGGCGGGGGAGGAACGCGATGGCTCCGCGTGAGATCGACGAGGAGACCGCCGCCGGACAGCTCGCGCTGTTCCTGGTCTGGTTGACCAAGGGCGCGACGGTCCGGCAACTGGCGGACCGCTTCGAGCCCAGCAGCTCGACGTGGGGGAACTACCTCAACGGCTCCCAGCTCATCCCCAAGCCCGTCCTCAAGGCCTTGTTAGAGGCGTTCACCGAACCCGGACCGGCCCGCAACACCGCGGTCAGGGACGCCTGGGAACGCTGGAAAGCAGCGGACACCGAACGCAGCTCCGCCCGCGCGACGCCCGGCAGGGAAGTGATGCGCCAGCACCAGCGCCTGGAGGACGCCCTCGAGCAGGTACTCAGGTACCAGAAGTTCGTCGCGAAGGCGCAGGAGCACCTGGCGGAGCTGCGCGTGATGCTCGCTTACACCGAGAGCCGGCTGGAGAAGACCGAGCTCCAGCTGCAGATGGCCGATGAGCGGGAGCGGGCCCGGGCGGAGCTCCGCCTGGGCCAGGCCAGAGAGCGGCTGAGCCGGGTTCGTATCCAGCAGGAGCGCGCCCGCGGCCGGCGGATGACGGCCGAGGAACAGCAGGAATTTTGGATGACGGAGGCGCTGAACGCTCAGGAGGAGATCAGCCGCCTGGAGCGTGAGACGCGGGACCTGATCGTCGTTCCGCAGGGTTCGCTGCAGCCGGTCCGCCAGGACACGGCGGACGAGGTGGACGACGCGGCCTTCGAGAACCGCTTGGCGCACATCACCGCCGAAGGCCTCGAGGACGAGGCCCTGATCGAGGAAGACCTCCAGCCCGACACCGACCCTGATGGGCCGTACCTCCTTCTGACTGTCCAAGACGCTGTCCAACCCCTGTCCAAAACCCCGTTGGACAAGCCCCCCACCAGCAACGACATCGATCGTCAGGCCGCGCTGACCAGGGTGGCTCAGACCCTCCACGCCGCTGGCCCAGCCCGCCTGGCCACAGCTCTCCACGCGACCGGACCCACCCGCCTCGTACCGGCCCAACGCGCGGCCATCACCCCGGAAACAAGCCCCAATCCGCCGCCGGAGCCCCTGTGGCGGGCGCTTCTTCTATGGCTGGGGATTTTTGCCTACGAGCCAAACCCGACCTCTAGCCCCATCGCCACCGCTCTCGCCCTGGAGCCGGCTCCGGAAACCCCGTCTTTCTGGGCCAAGGACAGCATCAAGCCCTTGGGCCTCCTGCTCGGCTTTGCGCTCTTCGCCATCGCCGTGACCTGGTACTTGATGGCTCAGGGTGAGGCCGCTCAGTACGACAATGTCAGCGGCCGGGTGCCCGCAGTCATCACGGCGACGATCCTGTGCCTCATACCCCTCTACTGCGCCCTCAGGCTCATGACAGTCCCGAAAATGACCGCACGCATCCTGGCCTCTGCCTTGCACCTGGTCTGGATCACTTTGATGCTCTTCGACCTCTTCCCGTGGCCCGCGATCTCCAGGAAGTAGCGCAGCTCCATGGCTAGACCCCGGCGTGGGCGTTCAGCTCAGCACTTCCGAGGGCGACATCAGCCGGGACAACACTGGCCGCTTCAGCGGAGTTAGGCACCCTGCCGGATCACCGCCCGAGCAAATTAACCGCACTTTTTTTGGGGTTTATCGATGAATCTATCTGCTTGAATTTGAGGGCTTGTTTTTTGGTGCTCTAAATTCCTGGTGGCGACGCTTTGAATTCTCCGATCAGATCTGACGGTGCGTCAGTTGTGTGTGTTTGAGCGTGCGGTGGGGGTGCGTGGGACCCCTGGTCGGAATTCCGACTGGGGGCCGGACCCGCTGTGTGCTCGTGTGGGGGCGTTGGTTGCCCGCTGGCCCCCTGGGGGCGTTCCGGCTGTTCAGAGGCCAGTAGGGGGCGCCTGGGAGCCGCTCGTGGCCATGACTTCGGAGGTACCTCGCCTTCTGGGCCGGGCAGGGTCCTGCTCGGAGGTTGGGGGAGGGGCCGGCCGGTTTTAGGCTCGGATCCCACCGAAAACGGCCCGTCATGTTGGGGACAGGGGTAGTGTGGTGACTAACAGTCACGAAATCGCAAGCTCGGCTTTGGATTCGGCCGGGGCCGGTCACCCCCTCTCCTTGCTAGCCGCCCGCGGAGCGGGCCAGGGGCCGGGGAGCGAAGCGACCGGGCCCCAGACCCGCACAACCCAGCAATACCAAGGGGGAGCGAAGCGAGCCCGACCCGCACACAGGGGTCTGGAGCGCAGCGGAAGACCCCGGGCCCAAGCCCGCGAAGCGGACGCCGGCCCGCCCCGCGCGAAGCGCGGGGCCCTCACACTCCGTCACCAAGGGCGCGCAGCGCCCGCGTTCGGTCCAGACCGCGCAGCGGGGGGGTAGCAGTCTCTTTTAAACAAATGTAGCTGC